>NZ_JBAQRT010000132.1:0-21455 GCF_049306435.1 Zavarzinia sp. | reverse complement strand
CCCACAGGACGGCGATCAGGGCGCCGATGAAACCGGCGGCGATGCCGCCGATGAAGTGATCGGCCAGCGCCAGCCAACCGGCAGTGCCGGCCTGGCGAGCGGCGTTCGCGATGGTGCGGCGGCGGCGACGATCAAGCATCGAGCGACTCCTTCCCCAGAGCGGCCAGCGGGATGCCGTGCTCGTCGGTCAGCGCGGCGCGGTGGGCCTGCTCGGCGGCGAGGGCTTCGGCGGCCTCGCCGAAAGTCCGGCCAACGAAGCTCCAGCCTTCATCGTCCCCCGCATCGGGCGCGGGCGGCAAGGCGACATGGAAGGTCCTGTCGACCACGGCGACATGCTCGATTTCCGCAATCTCGCCATGGTCGTAGTTGTTAAGCAGATCCTCGATGTGGCTGGCGCCGGGCTCCTCGCACTCCGGGTCCCAATAGCAGGTCACGCGGGGCCTGAACACGATCCGCCGGAGCGCGGTCAGGTCCGCCGGCTCGCCCCGGCGGAGCGCGGCGAGCAGCTCCCAGCCCTGCATCTCGTCGTCGCAGGCCCGATTGCTCGCCCGGTGGTGCTCGTCGGTCCAATCCCCGCCATCGTCGGGCAGGGATCCCATGGCGACCGCCGCCTGGTCGAAGCAGAGCGCGGCGGCGACCAGGTTGGCGACGATGGCGACCATCGGCCCGGTCAGGGTGAGCGTGGCGGGGAGCGACGCGGCGGCGGCGCCCCGGTGCAGGGTGTCGAGATCCTGCAGCGCGAGGACCTCGGCTTCCTTGGCGCGATTGTAATCGTTGATGTCCTGTTCGGACCATTCCGCCGCGCGGGTGTCGCAGAGGCGGGTAAAGATCGCGCGAGCCTCGGCGATCCGCGCGGCATTGGCCAGCCAGCGCAGATGATCGGTGGGCGAGAGGATGTCGACGGTGGGGGCGATCACGGCTTGTCTCCCTGAATGATGCCGAGGCGGGCGGTGCCACGGGCGACGATATCGGTCACGCGGGGGCGGGCCGGGGCTTCCACCTCGGTCAGGGCCTCGCCGAAGCGGTAAATGGTGACGCCGCCGGTCACCGGCGACAGTTCGTGCAGCCAGCCGGCAAGGTCGCTGCGGCGGCTCGACAGCACGCGGTAAACCGTGGTGGTGCCGGCGGTGACCAGGGCGCCGGTGGCATGGTGGCGGGGCGCGGTCATCGCTCACGCCTCCGCCGGCAGGGCCTGGCGGCCGATGCGCCTGCGCAGGATCGAGCCGGCCTTGTCGCCGTGTTCGGCGATCTCGGCGACGGTCCAGCCGGCGCGCGACAGGTCGGCGTCGAGGACGGCGCCCTTGCGCTCATAGGCCGTCATCATGTCGTCGGCCATGCGTTCGGCCGGCGGGCGGGTGTCGGGCTTCCGGGCCGGCGCCGTGGCGGCCATGCGGCCCATGATGGGCGTGCCGTCCGGCATTCTGCCGCAGCGGATCGGAGTGTAATTCATGGGGTTGTCTCCCTTGTCAGGCGGCGGTCGAGGCGGTGGGGGTGATGAGCGGGGCCATCCAGTCGGGCAGACCCTTCAGGCCCTTGGTGGGCCTCGGCTGATACATCGGCATCACGAGGCCGAACCATGCCGGGCTGGACGTCAGGGGGCGAACGATGATGGCCTCGCTGTCCATCCCTGGCTCGATATGGATGCCGGGGGTGATATTTCTGGTCAGCAGGGTCTGCGCCTCGGCGAAGCGGGCGACCAGCCGGGCGTTGACGATGAAGGTCGCGGCGGGACTATCCGTCGATCGACGAAGGATCCTTTCGAGGGCCGGAAAGGGGGAGTCGATCGGCGGGGCGTAACCATAATGGATCGTGCGGGCGTCCGGCGCCGAAAGGCCGGGGAAGGTCCCCGTCTTCTCGTCGACATCGACGAAGGTGGCATCGCCGTAATCGCCGAAGCCGATGACGTGACAGGTGTTGCCCATGAAGTAGACGGTCGGATCGGCCGGGGGGACCGAGAAGTGTCTTGTCCTCGCCGCGGCGATCAGCGGCTTCGGCAGATCGCAGTTCCACGCGGCGGAGGCATAACCGTTGACGTCGCGAATGAAAATCATGGCGGCACCATCGCTGGCGGTGACCAGGACGCCGCCATCCGGGTGTGGGGCAATCAGGGCGCCGGCCAGGTAAAGGCGGGTGTCCTCGCGGTCGCTGAACAGGCTCGCCGCCGCGAGGGCGGCGCCGGAGACGCGGATCATGCGGGATGAGGTGTCGGTCATGATCAGACCTCCGAAGGCTGGGGGTTGGGGCGAACGGCGTTCGCCATCAGGATCACGGGCGGGGTCGCGCGGGAGGGCGAAGGGCAACCCTCCCGCGCTGGCTGCCGGCGGCGAGGGGGCATGGGGCCGCCGGCAGATCGGATGAGGGGATGGCGGGCCATGTCAGCGGCCCTCCGTGGTGAGGCGCAGCGGGATATTGCCGATCGTGGGGCGCAGGGCCTGCAGCAGGGTGTCGATCACGGCCAGTCGGCCGGCGTTGCCCTGACCGAGTGCCCGCGCCAGGCGGCGGGCGCTGACGATGAGGTCGCCGAACTCGAGCGCGGCGGAGAAGGTCAGGCTGTCGACGATGATGCGGAAATCGTCGGTCAGATCGTAGGTATCGCCCTCGCGCTCGATCACCTGCAGCTTGGTGCCGGCCCATTCATGGGCGATGGTGGGCTTGGCGAAAGCGGCTTCGATGTCCGTCGCCTTGAGGTAGTTCTTGCCCTGGTCGGGCGGCTTTCGCATCGGCATTGGTGGCTCCCATCAGCAGGTGATGGGGCAAACAATACAAACGGTATCGTCCACGTCAATACAAAAGGTATCGCGTCGCGGCCCGGCGCGCGCTGTATCTTCGTTGCGCATCGGGGGGAGAGGGAAAATGGGCGTCTGGTGGTGGATGGCGATCGCGGGAATCGTGGTCGTAATCGGGGCGAAGTTTTCCGGCCGGCGCGATCGGGATGCGGGCGGGAAGCCATCCAATGACTGGCAAGGCGTCGATGCCGCCACAGAGGGCGCGGATAAGGCAACTCGATCATTCCTACTCGACGTGGCCGGCGAGGCCATGCCGAACGCGGACGGATCCTCGCGGCAGCGGGTGTTGGCGCTATGCCGCGCGGGCGACGCGGTCGAGTTCAGGCATGAGCCTGCTAATCCTTACGACCAAAATGCGGTAGCGGTTTATGTTCTGGGGCGGCAGGTCGGGTATGTGCCTCGCCAAAAAGCGGAGCGAATTCTTCGTGATATGGAAGATTCGAGAATAATATCCGTGTCTGTTTATAGCATTACAGGAGGAACTAAAGAAAAGCCATCGCTTGGTCTAGTGCTTGATGTAATTGTAAAGTGATAAGATTTGAGTTATTCGATGTTTCGACCAACCCATAATACGCGCCCCCAGACAATGATATCATCGTCGCGAACGTCTGGTATTTCCGGATAGTCAGAAGAATTCGAGCTACGGATGATCAGTCGTCTGTTGCGTGGGTCGCGGCGGATATTCTTGACCATGGCCTCGTCGCCGTCTCGATAGGAGATGGCATACATGCCGTCGCGGCGAATTTCCGTCACTGACATATCTAAGAGCACGGTATCACCCGATCTTAAATCTGGTTCCATGCTGTTGCCGTGGACGCGAAGGATACCGATTTTATCCAGGCTTGCCGAGGTGCGGCTGCGAAGCCAATCAAGCCGGAAGGCCAGTTTATGGTTGACGGCGATCCGCTGCCCATTAACAGCGCCGTGGCCGGCGGAAAGGGTGGCGTCATAGACGTTGATCAGGGCGAAACCCATGCGCTCGAGCGGGCCGTTGTCATCGTCCCCCATCATCTCCGCATCGTTGTCTAAATGGCTGATGGCGGCGTCGCTGATGGCAGCGCCATTGAACAGCCACACCCAATCGCAGCGCAACAGCGGAGCGTATTTTTGCGCGGCCTCCACGGTGAGCGGGCGCGTGCCGTTTTCGTGATGCCGATAGCCTCCCTCCTCGATCCCGGCGGCCCGGGCGAAAGAGCCGGCTGAAGCATAGCCGGCCGCGCGGCGCGCCTGGCGCAGTCGTGGATGAGGTGGATGCTTGGCGTTTCGGGTCGCGGACATGACCGTTACAGGGTGTATCGCCCGGCCACGCGAATGCACGCTACAAAACGTATTGACTTGATCAATACCGATTGTATCGTTGCCGGCATGGAAAGCGTCGCATCAATCATTGCTCTGTGGCCATCGGCCGAAGAATTCGCCCGCGACCTCGGCGAGCTGGGCGTCACCGTCAGGCAGTGGCGCCGCCGGGGAGCTATTCCGCCGCGCCATTGGAACGGCATTGCCCGCGCCGCCCAGCGGCGGGGTTTGCCCGGCATCACGATCCAGTGTCTGGCCGATATCGCCGCGGCTGGGCCATCGCGAGTTGCTGACGGCATCGGAGCGGTGGGCGGCGACGTGAGGGGCGGCGGCCAATCCCCGCAAACGGGTGTGAACGCAAAGCCGGGCAACAGTGCATATCCTTCCGAGGTGGATCATGAGCAAGGGTGACAATCTGCGCTGCCTCCCGCCACGGGAGGATGGTCGGAAAGCTCCCGCCCGCCGCGCCATCGGCATCAAGCGCCGCCCCGCCGGCAGTCTCAAGGCGGTGACGGCGGAGGCCATCGCCGATGTCGGCGGCGTGCGGCCAGCGATGGCCCTGCTCGGGCTGTCCGAGACGCGGGTCTATGCGCTGGCCGACATGGGCGAGCCGGATGAGGTCACCCCGGCGCGCATGGAGGCCTTGAGCGCGGCGGGGTCCGCCGCCTTCGCCAACCATTTCGCCCTGCTGGCTGGCGGCATCTATGTGCCGCTGCCCCGGGGTGCCGATCCGGCCGGGCTGCATCTGCTGACGGCCGAGGCGACGGCGGATTTCGGGGTTTTCGCGGCCACCATCGTCATGGCGCTGGCGGATGGCCGGGTAACCCGGGCCGAGGCGCGGGAGGCGATTCCCCGGCTCGACGAGGCCTTGACCGCGCTCACGCGGCTGCGGTCCGAGCTGGTCGATATCGAGGGGCGGGAGGTCTGATCATGGCGCATCCGCTGTCGCCCGCCGCTATCGATCGTCGGTTGCTCGATGCCCTCGCCGCCGTCCAGTGCTTCGGCGGCGCCGATGGCGATCATCTGGCCCGGCTGTTTCGGATCCCTATCGGGCGCCTCCCGGCGTCCGCCGATGTCCGCCCCGAGGGGCGCGACGCTGCCCGCATGGGCGTCTCCTCCCAACTCGCGCCGCCCCGGATCACCGGGGCGGCGGCTTTTTCGGCGGGGTGACGACATGGCGCAAGCGGTGATCGACGAGGCCATGATCCAGGCCGCGCTGGCGCAGCTGGAGGCGGCGGCTGCCGGCCAGGTCTGCCCCTCGAACAAGGTGATCTGCGCCCACCATCACGCCATCGTGTTCATCCGGCGGCCCCGGAAAGAGGGGCGGGGGCGGTCATGACGGGCATCCCCCATCCATTGGTATCGAGTCCCTATCTAATCACTGGCCCGGCAATCATCCAGTTCAGCGGAGGCCGAACCAGCGCTTACATGCTGCACGAGATCCTTCGCGCCCACGGCGGGCGCCTGCCGCCGGATGTCCACGTCAACTTCCAAAACACGGGGTTGGAACATCCCGAGACCTATAGGTTCGTCGAGAGGGTCGGGCGTGTGTGGGACGTCTATATTCAGTGGCTGGAATGGCGGCCCGGCGATATCGGCTTCGAGGAGGTCGGCCCGAACAACGCCGACCGCGAGGGAAAGTGGTTCGCTGAGCTGATCCGGGCAAAGCAAACGCTGCCCAACCCCGCGATGCGCTTCTGCACGGGGGCCTTGAAGGTCCGGACATCCCAGGCGTGGATGCGATCTCTCGGGCACGAAGACTACACGTCTGTAATCGGCCTGAGGGCGGACGAGCCAAAGCGTTTGGCGAGGGGGCGCGCGAGCAATAATGCCGCGCGAGGCCCGGATGAGCAGACGTGGCCGCTTGCTGCGGCGGGTGTGAATAAGGCCGCCGTTCTCCAATTCTGGCGCCGCCAGCCGTTTGATCTCGAGCTGCCATCCGAGAGCTTCGGCAACTGCCAGCTTTGCCACCTGAAGGGTCGCGCGCGCATCCTTGAGGTGTTGATCGCGGACCCTTCGGCGGCGAATTGGCATATCGCGCAAGAGCGCGAGGTGATGGCGCGGAGGGCCACCCGCGCCGCGCCATCCGTCATCGGCCCCCTGTTCGATGGTCAGGCAGGCGAGGGCCGCCATCGGCCAATACGGTTTCGGTTTGATGGCTGGACCTATGCCGAGCTTGCTGCCTACTGCCGCGATTATCCCCAGGCGGCGGCCCGCGAGGTCGCGGCCCACTACGACGCGCTGGCGCGGGGCGAAGATCAGGGCGACCTGCTCGATAGCTGCATGTGCGGGGTGGGCTGATGGCGGCGGATGTCATCCCCCATCCCCTGCTGGTGACCTGCGTGGTTCCGGGCTGTGATCTGCGCGGGGCCTTTGGTGTCGACGTCTGCCTGCTGCGCGGGCGGATCGGCCGCTGGTATTGCCGCGCGCATCGGGACGGCGTTGCCCCGCCCATGCCGGCGGCGGAACAGGATGTGCCGCGCCCCCGCGCCAATGGCGGGCAGGGGCGCCTGCTGTGAGGGCCGCAGCACCAGCATCCCCGCTTGCCGATCTGGCATCCGAAGTGAGGGCACGGGTCTCCATCGTCGATATCGCCGGGCGTTACACGACGCTGAAACAGCGCGGGCGCGGGGACTGGTGGGGCTGCTGTCCATTCCATGGAGAAAAGACGCCGTCGTTCCATTGTCTCCAGCATCAGAAGCGGTTCTTCTGCTTCGGCTGCGGGGCTTCGGGCGATGTCATTTCCTTCGTCATGGGGATCGAGCGGAAGGCGTTCCGGCTGGCGTTGACGGATCTCTCCATGGAATTCGGGATGGCGCCGGTGCCGGACGGCCAGCCGAGGCCGCGCCCGCCGGAGCGCATCCTGGTCGAGGCGAAGGCGATCCGCGAGGATATCGGCGCCTATATCGACTGGTGCCGCGAGCATTGGCGCGCGGCGAAACCAGCGGCGGGGACGCTGGTCGAGGCCTATCTGCGGTCGCGGGCGATTACCCTGCCGGTGCCGCCCACATTGCGCTTCGCCATGATGCGGCATTCGGATTCGGGCCTGGTGCTGCCCTGCATGGTCGCGGCGGTGCAGGGGCCCGACCGGAGCGTGATCGGCATCCATCGGACCTATTTGCGCGACGACGGTCAGGGCAAGGCGCTGGTCACCCCGGCCAAGAAGATGGCCGGGGTGATGTTCGGCGGCGCGATCCGGCTGGCGCCGGCCGGTGACGTCATGTGTTTCGGCGAGGGCATCGAAAGCACGCTTTCGGTCATGCAGGGCTGCCCCGGTCTGGCCGGCTGGGCCGCCGGGTCGCTGGGCAATCTCGCCGGCGCTGGGCGCGGGCGGATGATGCCGCATCCCCGGCGCGAGGGCGTGAAGGTGCCCGATCCCCGTCCCGACATGGGGCGGCCCGGCATCGCCATCCCGGCGGAGTGCCGCGAGGCGATCCTGCTCGGTGACAGCGACAGCGATCCCGAGATCACCGGCGCCCTGATGGCGCGGGCGGAGACGCGGCAGCGGATCGAGGGGCGTATCGCCCGCGTGGCCTGGGCCGATCCCGGCATGGATTTCAACGACATGCTGCAGGCCCGCGCGCGGGCCTTCGCTGCTGCGTAATCGGAGGTGTCATGAGCGAGCAAACCCGCGACAGCGGTATTCATCAGGCGGTGTTCGGGCGGCGGGAAGCGGACGAATGCCCTGTCCGATTCCTGGGGCATCGGAACGGCCTCTATCATTTCGTGACGCGTGCTGGTGAAAAGCGGATGCTCTCGGCGCGTGATCTGGGCAGTCTCTCCGGCGTTGTCTCGCTGTTCGACGGGGGGCTGGGCTGGCTGGCGGAGACCTTTCCGCCCGATGCATCGGGTAAGGGGCCGTTCAACCATTCCATCGCTTTCGCTTGGCTGATCGAGCAATGCGTGGCGGCGGGGATCTGGGACGATGCCGCGCCGCTGCGGTCGATCGGCACCTGGTCGACGTCGACGGGCGAGATTGTCGTCCATTGCGGCGACGCGGTCTGGTATCGCGATGCGTGGCATCCTTCAGGGCTCAAGATCGACGGGACCATCTATGCGGCGGCGCCGCGGATCGGCCGGCCGGATTTCGATGCTATCCCCACGGCGGCGGAGGCTGCCGATATTCTGGCGCCGATCGCCCGCTGGTCATACCGGGATTGCCTCGGGGCTGACCGGGTGCTGGGCTGGATGGCGGCGGCCTTCCTGGCGGCGGCGCCGGGCTGGCGCGATCACGCGATCATCCAGGGGCGGCATGGCTGCGGCAAGTCGACCCTGACCGCGCTGGTCAACGCCGCCCTGGGCGCGGCCAGCGACCGGGTACAGACCGATACATCCGCCGCCGGCTTGCGGCAGGCCCTGACCGAGGAAGCGCGCGCCATCATGGTCGACGAGGCGGAGGGGCGGGGGCAGGGTGACGGCATGGTCAAAATCCTGGACATATTGCGCCATATGTCTTCCGGGGCGGGCTCATCGACGCGGCGGGGCTCGTCCGGCGGCAAGGCGGTGGAGTTCCGGCTTGTCGGCGCGGCCTGGCTGGCGGCGATCCTGCCGCCCACGTTGACGCCTGAAGACCGTTCGCGCTTCGTCGTGGTCGATCTGGCGCCCCTGTCGGCGGATACCGAGCTGCTGGACGTCGAGAGGGTGCTGGCGCGCATGTCCGCCGCCTCTGCCGGGCTGTGGGCGCGCATGATCATGGGATGGCCGCGGTTCCGCGACTCGCTTGCGCTTTACCGGGCGGAGCTGGTACGCCAGGGGTGCAGCTTCCGGCAGGCCGATCTTGTCGGGACCTGGGCCGCCGGGCGTGACACGCTCATGCGGGATGATCTGGCGGAGGGCAGCGCGGTGGAGGCGGCGGTCGATCAGGTGTTGCCCTATGTCCGGGACATGATCGACGTCGACAAGGGTGATGGCGAGGGGGAGCGGTGCCTCAATCACCTGTTGACCTCGTCGGTCGATGCCTGGGCCGGCGGCGTGCGGAAAACCATCGGCTCGCTCCTGCAGGAGGCGATCCATCTGGATTCACATGATGCGCGCATGGCCTTGCGGCAGGTGGGCATCAGGATGCTGACCGAGCTGCCGCCGAAGGAGAAGAACGAGGCGAACGTCGTTCGCGTCTTCGTCGTCGCCAACAAGCACGCGGCGCTGGACCGGATCTTCGCCGGCACGCGGCGGTGGGAAGGCGGGGCGTGGAAGACGGCCCTCGAGATGATCGACGGGACCTTCGTGACGCGGAACGCGGTGCGGTTCACCGGCAGCAGTCAGGCCCGGGCGATTGCCCTGCCGGTTACACTGATCGGCAAGGATTTTGATGCTGAAGAACAGCGGGACGGCGAGGGTATTCCCGATATCGACGTAACGTCGCAGGTGTGACGGGCGGTGTCTGTCCCGCCTGCTGTCCCGCCTTTGTCCCGCTGGCCTGTCCCGCCGAGAGGCGCGGAAATGCTGGGGTTTCGAGTGATGGGACAGGAACGGGGCGGGTTTTCGTGTTTTCCCACACACATGCGCACATATGCGCGAGGGAAGACCGGGTTTTTTATGTCCCACTGTCCCAATATCTAATTATCTATATATATCAATTAGTTATAGTGGGACAGAGGGTGGGACGGGTCTTGGGACGGCGGGACGGGAGAGGTAGCATGGCGGTGGATATCGACGTTGAGGCGCTGTTGGTGTGGACCTATCGGGATCAGCGCGCGGACCTTTATGCCTGCGGTGCCCAGATGCACCCGCTGGAGCGGGCGGCGGATGGGCATCGGGTGTTCGGGCGGTCGGCGGACGGCTGCGCGGCGATCGAGGACCGGGCGATGCTGGGCGCCGACGTCGACGTGCGGGGACGGGCGATCGGCGGCATGGCGATCGATGATGATGCCGAGCATGTCCATGGCCTCGTCGCCGCGCTCGGACAGGTCTCGTCGACCCTGATGCGTCATGCCCGGGCGGGGAGCCGGCCGGGATGGGCGGCTGATGTGGCGCCGATCAGGATCGTGCCGCTGCCCGAGATACGGCGCTGGCCCGATCCCCGCCAGCCGCGCCATCCCGGTCACCTGTACTGCCCTGTCGTGATCGACGACAATGCCCGCGAGATCGCGTTCCAGCGGGGTCAGTATACGGCCTGGGTCTCGGGGTTGATCCTGGTCGCCTATGGTCTCCGGATGGAGACGGGGCGGCTGCGGCGGTGGCATGTCACCGATGCGCTGCCTCCCCTCGCACCTTGGGGCCTTGACGGGGCGGGCTGATCCTAGTATTGACTTTTACAGCGCTTGAATTGCGCCCGCCCGGTCAACCGACTCGGCGGGCTTTTTGTTGCCCGGAGGGATGGAATGCCGACGATGCCGCCGACATTCCGCACCGGTCCCGTTCGGACGGAAGCTGACCGAAAACGCGAATACGATCAGAGGCGGGGCTCGTCCGCCTCTCGCGGCTATGGTCGCCGGTGGCAGGCGTCGAGGTTGGGATATCTGAAGTCTCACCCGCTCTGCGTCAAGTGCATCGAGAGCGGGGTGACCACAGCCTCTGCCGAGGTCGATCATATCCGCCCGCATCGTGGTGATCAGGGGCTGTTCTGGGATCGAGACAACTGGCAGGCGCTGTGCAAGTCCTGCCATTCGGCCAAGACGGCGCGTGAGGACAGCGGCTTCTCACGGGGGCGGTGAGCGAACGGCGTTCGCGGCCAAAATCCGATGGGTGGGGGAGGGGGGTCAAAAGTCACAGACCTCCAGACCGTGGACCGCTGTGGTCCCGCTTCTTACGTGGCCGCGTAATTGCTGAAACTTTTTTTGGAGGGGCTATGACCCGGGGAAGGAAACCGCAACAGCCGGAGCTTGCCCTGGCGAAGGGCAATCCGGGCAAGCGGAAGATCGTTGGCCTCGCCGCCAAGCAGGCGCCCGGATCGCTGGTCTCGCCCATGAAGTTGTCGAAAGCGGCGCTCGCGGTCTGGACGGACCTGATCGGGGATCTGGAGCGGCTGAATTTCGTTCGGCCGACCGACCGTTACGCCTTCGCACGCTACTGCCGATACATGGTCCGCTGGATCGCGCTCGACGACGCGATGAAGCCGGGGGCTGAGACCTATTGGACCGAGACGCCGCACGGCAAAATGAAGCGTCTTGATCCGGCCTTTCAGGCCCTCGACAGGATCGATCGCCGCCTCGAGGCTTACGAGATCCACTTCGGAATGCTGCCCGCCGCGCGTCAGCAGATCATGATGAGGTTGTCGATGGCGGCGCCGGAACTGCCGTTGGGCAAGCCCGGCGATCCTGTCGACCAGGTATCGGGACATGATGATGCCGGGCCGATCGGTATCCTCGGCCAGATCCATTAATGGATGCTCTGCCCATCCCGACAATGCCGAGGGGTGGAGAGCAATTCGGGGCGTGGTGGGACGAAGCGGCGGCGCAAGCTGCGACGGCATTCTTTCCGAAATACCTTCGGCATACCGAGGGGGAGTGGGCGGGAAAGCCCTTCGTTCTGGCGGACTGGCAGCGTGATCAGATCATCCGCCCTATTTTCGGTTGGAAGCGCGCGGATGGCACGCGGCTGATCCGCATCGTCTGGATCGAGGTGCCGCGGAAGAACGGCAAGACGGAACTGGCCGCGGGCATATCGCTCCTGATGCTTCTCGGCGATGGCGAGAAGGGCGGCCAGGTCTATTCCATGGCGGTCGACAAGGATCAGGCCAAGATCGTGTTCAACAAGGCGGGCACGATGGTCGGATTCTCGGAGACCCTCCGGAAGAATCTCGAAGTCTACAAGACGTCGATTTTCTGCCCCCAGCTGATCGGGTCGTTCAAGCCCCTGTCGTCGGGTCCGGGCGGCAAGCATGGCTTTTCGCCGACCGGCGCAATCGGCGACGAAGTCCACGAATGGCCCGATGGTGAGCTGGCGGATGTCGTGCACAAGGGCATGGCGGCTCGCCGGCAGCCGCTGGAGATCTATATCACCACGGCGGGCCTAAAGGATCACGGCTATGCCTGGGAGATGCACGAACTGGCGATGCAGATCCTCGATGGTTCCATCGTCGATCCGTCCTTCCTGCCGGTGATCTTCGCGGCGAACGACGACGAGGACTGGACCTCGGAGGAAGCGGCCCGGCGGGCCAATCCGAACTACGGCGTGTCGGTCAAGCCGCAGTTCATCGCCGACGAATGCGCCAAGGCCCAGCGTTCGCCGCGTGCCGAGAACGATTACAAGCGGTTTCATTTGAATCTCTGGACCGAGCAGGCCACGCGCTGGATACCGATGGCGTCGTGGAAAGGCTGCACGCTTCGGCCGGACAGCGCGGCCTATTGGCGCGAGCTGGAACAGGAGGTCAGGGGGCGGAAATGCTGGGGTGGTCTCGACCTGTCGGCCACGCGCGACATTACCGCCCTGGCCTGGTCGTTCCCGCCGGAGAAGGATGGTGATCGCTGGATCATCATCTGGCGTCACTGGCTGCCTTCCGCGACCGTGCAGGATCAGCCGCCGGCCCGCAAGATGAAGTATGAGGCCTTTGCCCGGTCCGGGGCGCTGACCCTGACCGGCGGCAATGTCGTCGATTACAATCTGATCCGCCGCCAGATCCTGGAGGATCGCGAGATCTATAACATTCAGGGTCTCGCGGTCGATCGCTGGAATTCGACGCAGACGGCGGTCGATCTTCAGGGCGATGGCCTCAATGTCGTGATGTTCGGCCAGGGCTTTGCATCCATGTCGGCGCCGTCGAAGGAATTCGAGCGCATGGTGGTCGGCGAGCTGCTGGAGCACGGGGGTAACCCGATGGCGAAGTGGATGGCGGAAAACGCCGTCGTTGAAAGCGACGCTGCGGGTAACATCAAGCCGTCGAAGGACAAGACGCCGCAGAAGATCGACGGCATCGTCGCGGCCGTCATGAGCATTGGCATCGTGCCGACGCAGCGCGCGGCAGAACCCTCGATTTACACCAGGCGCGGCCTGAGGATGGCGGGCTGACATGCGGATCCGAGACCTGTTCAGCCGTCGCCCGGCGGGGCCGACAGGGCCGACAGGCGGAAAGCCTGTCCGTGCCCGCGCCGAAGATGGCGGCATCACCATCATGCTCGGCGATCCCGCGATGGAAGCCTATCTGCGGGGCGGGGCCGAGACGCTGTCGGGGGCGGTCGTATCGCCGGAATCCGCGCTGCGCAACATGGCGGTATGGCGCTGTGTGGATCTGATCTCCGGCACGATCGGCATGTTGCCGCTTTACGTGCGGGAGCGCGATCCGGCCGGCGTGGTCACCAATGCCGAGCAGCACCCGCTTTACCGGGTGCTGATGTCGCGGCCGAATGCCTACCAGCCGCCGTCAGTGTTCAAGGCCCACATGCAGATGCGCGCCCTGGTCAATGGCAACGCATATGCCCTGATCGTCCGTTCACGGGGCCGCGTCATCGCGCTCAACCCGATCGACCCGGGGCGGGTCAAGGTCAGGCTGCAGAGCGACTGGAGCGTGATCTATGACATCACAAGGCCGGACGGCACCATGGTCAGCCTGCCGCCATCGGAGATCCTGCACCTGCGGGGGCTGAGCTGGGACGGCGTGCTGGGCGTTTCGCGGACGGCGGTGGCGCGCGAAGCGATCGGCCTCGCGATGCAGGCGGAGGCCGGGGCCGCCCGGCTGTTCAAGAACGGCGTCATGGTCGGGGGCTTCCTGAAGCATCCGGCCAAACTGGGTGACGAGGCGTTCGACAACCTCGATGCCAGCCTGAAATCGAAATATGCCGGCGCCGAAAATGCAGGGAAGTGGATCATCCTCGAGGAGGGGATGGATGCGGTGCTGGCGCAGTCGTCGGCCCGGGACAATCAGCAGATCGAAACCCGAAAATTCCAGATCGAGGAAGTGGCGCGCGCCTTCGGGGTGCCGCGCCCCCTCCTGATGATGGATGAGACGTCATGGGGCTCGGGCATCGAGCAACTGGGTATCCTGTTCGTCCGCTATTCCCTCGCGCCATGGTTCAAGGCCTGGGAAGAGGCGATCGCGCTTGCCTGCCTTACCGAAGCAGAGATCGGCCGCTATTACGCCGATTTCGATGAGAAAGAGCTGCTGCGCGGTTCGATGAAGGACCAGGCGGAATTCTATGCCAAGGCGCTCGGCGCCGGGGGATCTCAACCCTGGATGCAGGCGAACGAGGTGAGGGAAGACACGGGGTTTGGGCCTCATCCCGATGGTGAAGGACTGAAAAATCCGATGACGACGAAAACGACGGGGGCCGGCCATGAGCCTGCGTGAACTTCCCAAGATCAGCGCTCTGGAGCGTCCGGACGGATACGAATGGGACCCGTCTCCCGACCTTCTCGAAAAGTGGTCGGCCGGCCCGGTCGCGGCGGAGGCGGACGATCCTTCGACCATCTCGATTTATGAACAGATCGGCGGGGGTATCTGGTCGGAAGGCTTCACGGCGAAACGAATGGGCGGCGCGCTTCGCGCCATCGGGCCGAAGGCCGTGACCGTCAAGATCAATTCGGTGGGCGGCGACGTCTTCGAGGGCCTGGCGATCTACAATCTGCTGGCGGAGCATCCGGCTAAGGTAACCGTGAAGATCATGGGGATCGCGGCTTCCGCGGCGAGTTTCATCGCGATGGCGGGCGACGAGATCGTCATGGGCCTCGGATCGATGATGATGATCCACAATGCCCAGGCCGGGGTGATCGACAATCGCCACGGGCTTCGTCTGGTTGCCGACTATCTCGAAACCGTCGATGGCGCGATGACGGATATTTACGAGGCCCGAACGGGCCTTGCCCGGAAATCCATCGCCAAGATGATGGACGATGAAACCTATCTGTCCGGGCGCGAAGCCGTCGAAAAGCATTTCGCCGATATGGTTTCTAACGATCCGCCGCCGCCGTCTTCGTCCGCCCGGGCGGAACGGTCGGCCCGCGCGAGTCTCGATCTTCTTCTCGCCAAGCAGGGGGTTCCGCGTGCCGAGCGGCGCCGCCTGCTGCGCGAGGTAACCGGCACGCCTGGCGCTGCCGATCCCGCCACGCCTCGCGCTGGTTTCGACATGGCCGCTGCCGCGCGGCTCCTTGCCACCCTGAAATCCTGAGAGGTCACCATGACCAAGCATTTCCCCGCCCGATCCTTTCGGGGGGCGCCCTATATCCGTGCCGAGGGCAACGATCCCAATGCGATCCTCGCCCAGATGCAGACCGCTTTCGAGACCTTCAAGGCGGAACACAAGCGCGAAATCGAAGCCGTCCGCAAGGACGTGATTCAGACCGAGACGGTCGACCGTATCAATGCCTCGATCGGTGAGTATGGCCGCGAGCTGGACAGGGTGAATGCCCAGCTCGCGGCGCTCACGGTCGGCGCGGGCGGTACGAAGATCAACGATCCGGCGAGGGCCGCCCATCGCAGCGCATTCGGCGGCTTCTTTCGCAAGGGCACGGAGGCGGGCCTGCGCGATCTCGAAATCAAGGCGCAGCTCACGACCCAGTCTGACCCGAACGGTGGCTATCTGGTCCCGGTCGAAATGGAAACGACGATCAACCGTGTGCTCGGCACGGTGTCGACCTTCCGGTCGGTGGCGCAGGTCATGCCGATCGGGACGTCGAGCTACACCAAGGAAGTGTCGATGGGCGGCGCGACCGCCGGCTGGGTGGACGAGGAAGATGCCCGTCCGGAAACCTCGACCCCGACCCTGCGTCAGCTGGAGTTCCCTGTTGCGGAAATCTATGCATCGCCCTATGCGACTCAGACCGTGCTCGATGACGCCCGGCTGGATATCGAGGCGTGGCTGGCGAGCGAGGTTTCGACTACCTTCGCCGACATGGAAGGCGCGGCCTTCATCGCCGGCAACGGCGTCAAGAAGCCGCGCGGCCTGCTGTCCTACGATACGGTGGCCAATGGCTCCTACGCCTGGGGCAAGATCGGCTTCACCGTCACCGGTGGCGCCGCCGGTTTCGCCGCGACGGCGCCGGCCGATGCCTTCATCGACCTTTACCACAGCCTGAAGCAGGGCTATCGGGGCAACGCCCGCTTCCTGATGTCGGATGTGACGCTGGCGGCTTCCCGGAAGCTGAAGGACGGGCAGGGCAACTACCTGTGGGCGCCCCCGACCGTCGCCGAAGCCCCGAGCACGATCCTCGGCAAGCCGGTCCTGACCGACGACAACATGCCGTCCATGTCGGCGGGGACCTTCCCCGTCGCCTTCGGCGACTTCGCGCGTGGGTATCTGATCCTGGACCGCATCGGCATCCGCGTGCTGCGCAACCCCTACAAGGTCGATGGCAAGGTGTCGTTCTACACCACGAAGCGGGTCGGCGGCGGCGTTCAGAACTTCGAGGCGATCAAGTTGCTCAAGGTCGCCGCTTCCTGATGATCGGCCGGGGCGGAATGGTCCACCCCGGCCACCTCGTAACTCGCAAGGAATCATGAAATGAAGGACCTCCATTCCAAGATCATCGCCGTTCAGGCGATCGGCGCGGCCGTGCTCGCCGCCGACAATACCCCCGGGGCCATCGATCTGCAGGGGTATGATTCGGCGGAAATCGTGCTCGCCATCGGCGCCGGCGGCGTCACGTTTTCGGGCACCAACAAGATCGAATTCAAGCTGACCCACAGCGATGATGACTCGACCTATGACGCGGTCGAGGCGGACGATATCCTGGGGGCCGATGACGTCGGCGCCGGCGGCATCATCAAGGCCCTGATCGCGGCCCATGCGTCGGCGGCGGTGTATCGCTATGGTTACAAGGGCGGGCGCCGCTATCTGAAGCTGCTGGCCGATTTTTCCGGCACCCATGGCACCGGTACGCCGGTGGCGGCCGTCGTGATCAAGGGCAACGGTTACAACAAGCCGGAAGCCGATCAGGCCTGATCATGACCATCGTCAGCCTGGAACAGGCGAAGAAGCATCTTCGGGTCGATTTCGACGATGACGACGAGCTGATCGCCCTTTATGTCGCCGCGGCGGAGGCCGGCTTGCTGCAATATTGCCGCATCGCCGCGGTGCCGGCGGGCGCGGATGCCGTGTTCCAGGCTGCCGCCTTGTTGGTTGTCGGGGATCTGTATAATTTCCGCGAAACCGCACAGGTGGGATCTGTGTCGTCACAAATCGCGCTGACCCCGAATGTGCTGTGGCTGATCGGCCCCTACAGGATGCTGCGGGTATGAGCGGTGCGGGCGATCTGGTCGAGCGCGTCGCGTTCGACCAGCGGGACGTGGCGGACGATGGCTTCGGCAATCGGGTCGAGTCCTGGTCACAGCGGCTGACCTGCTACGCAGGCTTCACCGCGCTTCGGGGCGGCGAGGGTGTGATCGCCGGACGCCTGGAGGGGCGGCAGCCGATCATCGTCCGGGTGCGGGCCTGGTCGACGACGCGGCAGATCGGCGCGGACTGGCGGATGCGCGATCTGCGCGCGGGGGATTGGGCGGCAGATTCCAGCGGCTCCTACTGGTCGGGTCCGGTCTATGCCGTGCGCTCGGTTATCCCGACGCCGGATCGGCAGTGGCTCGACGTCATGGTCGAGAGCGGGGTGGCGGCGTGACGGTACAGGGGCTGGCCGCGCTGGAGGCGAAGCTGAAACGCCGCATCCCGGACGCGGCCGTGAAACGCCTGCGGGCGGCGATGGAAAAATCGGCGGAAGAGATCGTGCAGCTCATGCGGCGGCTGGTGTCGGTCGACTCCGGCGATCTGCGTGACAGCATCGGCTGGACCTGGGGCGAGGCGCCGAAGGGCGCGATGGTCCTGGGCAGGAGCAAGCAGGCGATCGACGGCATGACCATCACGATCTATGCCGGCGGCGGTGATGCCTTCCATGCCCTGTTCGTCGAGTTCGGGACCCGGGCTCATCTCGCTGGCGGGAAATTCAAGGGCGCGGAAATTCCCGCCATCGCCGCAAGCCCGTTCTTCTTCCCCGCCTGGCGGGCGAAGCGGCAATCGAGCAAGACCCGCATGGCGCGCGCGATCCGCCAGGGCCTCAAGGAAGGGGCTGTCTGATGAGTCCACAGGAAGAATTGCAAAAGGTCGTGCGCGATGCCCTTCGCGCCGCGCCAGCCGTCATGGCCTTGGCATCCGATGTCTATGATCGCGTGCCGGCCGATGCCGCCGCATGGGGCGGGCTCGACGCCTATATCTCGTTCGGGCCGTGCGACACGGTCGAGGACGACACCGATTGCGTCGCCTCAGCGCTTCACGCACTGCAGATCGACTGCTGGTCGCGTCGGCCCGGTCTCGTCTGGGCCAAGCGCATGGTCGATGCGGTCGCCACGGCCCTGCGCGGGCTGGACACCGGCTTCGTCGACCACGCGCTCGTCGAGCTGCGGGTGACTGGCCGGCGGGCCTTCATGGATGCGGATGGGCTGACGGGTCACGGCATCGTGACCGTCGAAGCGCTGCTCGAGGAAGTCTGATGAACACCAAGACACTGACCTGGGCCGGTGGCGAGCACGCTTTTCGCCTCGGCATCGAGCACCTGCGCGCGCTTGAGCAGCGCTGCGATGCCGGCCCCGAGGAGATCCTCGGGCGGCTGATGACGAGGACCTGGCGCGTCTCGGATGTCACCGACACGATCCGCCTCGGCCTCGAGGGTGGCGGGCTCGCCAAGGACGAGGCCCGGCGCCTGGTCGCGGTCCACGTCGAGGATGGCCCCCTGGCGCTGTCGGTCGAGCTGGCCCAGGCCATCATCATGATGGCGCTCTGGGGCGATCCCGATGCCCTTCCCATGGGCGAGGGGGAGGCCGATGCCCTGGATCCGGTTTAGCCGGGCCTTCGACTGGCGACCGACGCCGCGCGCGGTCCTGGCCTATCCGGCCGGTCTTACCACGCTGGTTACCGGCCCCTGCGCCGATGCCGCCGTGGCGATCGGGGCGGCCTGCCGCGTGGCTCGCCCCGCGGCTGCGAAAATGGACAAGTCGGGCCGCCTGACCCGACCCGATGCTGATCGCCGCCCTTAGGCAAGGCGCAAATTGGAGACCTGTGATGGCACAAGCTGTTTCGATCAAATTCGGGCTGATCGCCCTCATGCTGGGGGACGGCGCGACCCCGACCGAGGTATTCGAGGCGCCCTGCGGCGTCACCTCGCTGACGGTCACGACGAACGTCGAGACGAATACGACCAATATTCCCGATTGCGAGGATCCCGATCTCGCATCGTGGCTGGCGATCGATGAAATCAGCCGTCAGAAGCAGGTCAGCGGTGGCGGCCTTCTCGCACAGGCCTCGGCCGACACCTGGAATGAATGGGATCTCGCTGGGGGTTACAAGAACGTCCGAGTCTATACCAATCTGTCGGCTGCCAATGGCGGAGGATATCTGGTCGGACCGGCGCTGCTGACGGCCTATGAGCAGTCCGGCGAGCGCGGCCAGCGCTGGCAGAACAGTTTCACGATCACCTTCGACGGCAAGCCGACCTGGGTTCCGGCGGTCTGATGATGTCGCCCGCTGCCACGGTGGTGGTCGATCTGGCCGGACGGCGCCGTGCGCTCTGCCTCGACTGCGGAATGCTGGACGAGCTGCAGCGGCGCCGCGATGCGGGCGTGCAGGCCGTGGCCCGCCGCCTGTGGTCGCGGTCGTGGCGGGTCGATGATGTGCTCGATGTGCTGCGTCTTGGCCTGGTTGGCGCCGGCCTGGGGCCGGTCGAAGCGGAGGATGTGGCAGCCACCGCCATGGTGCGCCTTCGGGCCGAAGCCGTGCCCGCCGCCATGCTGGCGATGGGCGCGGCCTTCAACGGCCTGCCGGAGATGGGAGGCGAGAAAGGACGATCCGTCGAGCGTCCGATCGACTTCGCCAAGTTCAGGAGGAAGCTGATGGAATTCGGCGTCTCGCCTGCGGCGCTGGACCGGATGAGCCTTGGCGGCCTGCTGTCGACCTTCGCGGCGATGGGCAAGACGGGCGCGGATGCCCCCACGGACGCGGAATTCGACGAGATCATGGATGCGCTGCGGGCGCTGAATGATCCGACGATCAGGCTGCACTGATGCGCTCGACCCGCTCGCCGCGCGGTGGCACAATCCGCGCGGGCAATGCGGGGAAATGGTGATGCGGATTATGATCTTGGTGGCCGCGATCGGGCTGACGGGATGCGCAGGCACGGAAATGGGCGCCACCGTCATGGAGCGCTCGGGCGATATGCACGTTTTCGAGGCAGATGGTCCCGATCACGACTACAAGTTTTACATCAAGAATATCGCGGATGTGGGGTTCGACGGCGATCGGGCCGCAGATCGGCACCTGCTGATGCAGAAGTATCTCGCCGGTGAGTGTCGCGGGGTGACCATCGTCCGCGAGGATTATCTTCGGCTTGGAAGGTGGCTCACGGGCTCCCCGAAGGGGCAGTGGATCGAGCGCGTGAAGTGCGAGCGATGATCGGTCGATCATCCGCTGTTTAAGGCTGTTGTCTCGCGGCGAGCCAATCGCCGCAATTGATCCAGGCGCCCTGACCGGGCGCCTTTTTTCATGGGAATCTCATGGCCACAGACGTCGAAAAGCTGATCGTCGTGCTCGAGGCGAAGGCCAATGCCTTCGAGAAGCAGATGGCGAAGGCGGCGAATGTGGCTGCCCAGCGGTCGGGCGAGATCAAGCGACGTTTCGACGAGCTGAACAAGCGCTCGGGCACGGCCTTTTCCGGCCTGGACGGCTCTATCGCCCGGGCGCGCGCCGGCCTGCTGCAGCTGGGCGCGGCCTTCGTCGGCGTGCAGGGTATCGAGGCGGCTGAGCACCTCGCCGATGGTTACACCCGCTTCGCCAACACGCTGAAGACGGCGGGCCTCGAAGGACAGGCCTTCGCCCAGGTCGAGGACGGCCTGTTCGCCGCCGCCAACCGTAATGGCGTCGAGGTCGAGAGCCTGGGGCAGGTCTATGCCCGGGCCAGTCGGGCGGCTAAATCCCTGGGGGCGACGCAGGCGCAGCTCAAGACCTTCGTCGACGGCGTGTCGGCCGCCGTCCGCATTCAGGGGACGTCGACCGCTGCCGCGTCGGATGCTTTGCTCCAACTCTCGCAGGGGCTCGGCTCGGGCGTGTTTCGGGCCGAGGAATTCAACTCGGTCCTCGAGGGCTTGCCGGTCATCGCGCAAGCGGTCGCCAACAACCTCGACGTGGCCGGCGGCTCGGTCGCCAGGCTGCGCACCCTGATCGCTGACGGCAAGGTAACGTCGCATGACTTCTTCCAGGCCTTCCTGAAGGGCGCGGGGCAACTTGAAGGTCAGGCGGCGAAGGCGACGCTGACATTGTCCGGCGCCTTCACGGTGCTGGAAAATCAGCTCCTGCGGGGCGCGGGCGCGGTCGACAAGGCGGCGGGCGCGACGGCGATCCTGTCGGGTGCGATCACCTATCTCGCCAATAACCTCGACGTGGCGGCTGTCGCGCTGACGGTCATCGGAACCGCCCTGGTGTCGCGGACCATTCCGGCGCTGTTTGCGGCCTCGGCCCGGATGCGGGC
>NZ_JBAQRT010000131.1:0-6701 GCF_049306435.1 Zavarzinia sp. | reverse complement strand
ACCATAGGTGTTCCGCTCGCCCACCGGACCCGGCAACTCGATCCGCCGGCCGAGCGGGCTGCGCGCCGCCATGGCCCGGGCATCGGCCGCCAGCCGGTCAAGCCCCAGCCCTTCGAGATAGGCGGCGAAAGCCTCGGCGAGGGCGGAAGGCTCCGCCGCGCCCGGCGCCACCGGCCGCTGCGAGAGGAGCCGCGGGAGATAGAGCGGCCCGCCCGCCTTCGGCCCGGTCCCGGACAAGCCGCTGCCGCCGAAGGGCTGCACGCCGACCACGGCGCCGATCGTGTTGCGGTTCACATAGATATTGCCGGCATGAACGCGGGCGGTGACCCGGGCGATGGTCTCGTCGATCCTTGTGTGCAGGCCGAAGGTCAGGCCGTAACCCGTGGCATTCACCGCGTCGATCACCGCGTCGAGATCCTTGCGCCGGTAGCGCAGCACATGCAGCACGGGACCGAAGACTTCCCGGCCGATATCCGCGATGGCGCCGATCTCGATCAGCGTCGGCGGAACGAAGGTGCCGGCCGCCGTCGCCTCGCCGAGCGGCAGGCGGAACACGGGACAGCCCTTCTCCGCCATGGCGGCGACATAGGCTTCGATCACCGCCCTGGCCTCCGCCGTGATCACCGGGCCGACGTCGGTCGACAGCCGGTCCGGGTTGCCGACGACGAGTTCCGCCATCGCGCCCTTCAGCATGGTCAGCACCCGGTCGGCGACATCGTCCTGCAGGCAGAGGATGCGCAGGGCCGAGCAGCGCTGGCCGGCGCTGTCGAAGGCGGAGGCGATGACATCGCCCACCACCTGTTCGGCGAGGGCCGAGCTATCGACGATCATCGCGTTCTGGCCGCCGGTCTCGGCGATCAGCGGGATCAGCCGGCCCTCCGGGGTCAGGCGCCCGGCGAGCTGGCGCTGGATCGCCCGCGCGACCTCGGTCGAGCCGGTGAACATCACGCCCCGGATGCGGGTATCGGCGACCAGCGCCGCGCCCACCGCGCCGTCACCGACGACGAGGTTGAGCACGCCGGGCGCGACCCCCGCCTCCTGCAGCAGGCGCACCGCCTCGGCCGCGATCAGCGGGGTTTCCTCGGCGGGCTTGGCGAGGACGGTATTGCCGGCGGCGAGCGCCGCCGCGACCTGGCCGGTGAAGATCGCCAGCGGGAAATTCCACGGGCTGATGCAGACCACGGGGCCGAGCGGGCGGTGGGTGAGGCCATCGAAATCCCGCTCCACCGTGCGGCCGTAATAGCGCAGGAAATCGACCGCCTCCCGCACCTCGGAAATCGCGTTGGGCAGGGATTTCCCGGCCTCGCGCACGATGAGGCCGAGCAGCATCGGCATCCGCGCTTCCATCAGATCTGCGGCGCGATAGAGGCAGGCAGCCCGGGCGGCAGGCGGCGTCGCGCTCCACACCGGCGCGGCGGCGACGGCCGAGGCGACGAAGGCGGAGACATCGCCGGGCTCGGCGAAGGCGACCCTGCCGACGATATCGCGCCGATCCGCCGGATTGGTCACCGGCACCATGGGGGAGAGCGGATCGCCCGCGACCCAGGCGACATCGAGACTGGCCAGCAGCGCGGCCGAGACCGAGGCGAGGCGTTGCTCGTTCGAGAGGTCGAGGCCGGCGGAATTCGGCCGCTCGCCGAACAGGTCGCGCGGCGAGCGGATCGCGGGATGCGGCGCGCCCAGGGGCTCGATCGCCCGCGCCGCCTGCACCGCATCGGCGATCAGCTCGTCGACCGGCACGGTCTCGTCGGCGATGCGATTGACGAAGGAGGTATTGGCGCCATTTTCCAGCAACCGGCGGACGAGATAGGCGAGCAGGGTCTCGTGGGTGCCCACCGGGGCATAGATCCGGCACGGCCGGTTCAGCCTGGCCTTGCCGACCACCTCCTCGTAGAGCGGTTCCCCCATGCCGTGCAGGCATTGGAACTCATATTGTCCCGCATAGTAATTGTCGCCCGCCATGACCATGACGCTGGAAAGGGTCTGGGCGTTGTGGGTGGCGAACTGCGGATAGATCGCGTCGGGCGCCGCGAGGAGCTTCCGCGCGCAGGCGAGATAGGAAACGTCGGTATGGACTTTCCTGGTGTAGACCGGGAAGCCTTCCAGCCCGTCGACCTGCGCCTTCTTGATTTCGCTGTCCCAATAGGCGCCCTTGACCAGACGGACCATCAGCCGCCGGCCGGAACGGCGGCCGAGGTCGATCAGATGATCGATGACGAAGGGGCAGCGCTTCGCATAGGCCTGAACGACGAAACCGATACCGTTCCAGCCGGCAAGGTCGGGGTCGAAACACAGGGCTTCCAGCAGATCGAGGGAGATTTCCAGCCGATCCGCTTCTTCCGCGTCGATGTTGAGGCCGATGTCGTAACGCCGGGCCAGCAGGGCGAGACCCTTGAGGCGGGGCAGCAATTCGCCGGTCACCCGCTCGATCTGGGCGCGGGCATAGCGCGGATGCAGGGCGGAGAGCTTGATCGAGATGCCCGGCCCCTCGTAGATGCCGCGCCCGCCCGAGGCCTGGCCGATGGCGTGGATCGCCGTCTCGTAATCGCCGAGATAACGAGCGGCGTCGGCGGCCGTGGTCGCCGCCTCGCCCAGCATGTCGTAGGAATAGCGAAAGCCCCTGGCCTCCAGCTTGCGGGCATTGGCGAGGGCTTCGGCGATGGTCTGGCCGGTGACGAACTGCTCGCCCATCATGCGCATGGCGAGGTCGACGCCCTTGCGGATCAGGGGCTCGCCCGAGCGGCCGATGAGCCGGGTCAGCGCGGCGGAAAGGCCGGCCTCGCTCGTCGTCGCGGTCAGCTTGCCGGTCACCACCAGGCCCCAGGTGGCGGCATTGACGAACATCGACGGGCTATGGCCGACATGGGCGCTCCAGTCGCCGGCGGCGATCTTGTCGCGGATCAGGGCATCGCGCGTCGCCTTGTCGGGAATGCGCAGCAAGGCTTCGGCGAGACACATGAGCGCGACGCCCTCGGGCGCCGACAGCGAATATTCGTGGATCAGCCCCTCGACCCCGCCATGACGCGCCTTGGCCCGCAACTGGGTGACGAGGGTACGGGCGATCTCGGCCACCCGGGCCTGCTTGCCCTGATCGAGCGCCGCGAGTTCGACCAGATAGGGCAGGCATTCCGGCTCGGGCCGGCGGTAGGCGGCGGTGATCCGCGCCCGCAACACCCCCTGGGGCTGGACCCCTTGCGCAAATTCGAGGAAGGGCAGCGCGGCGTCGGTTGCACCATCGCCCTCCAGCAGGGTAACCCCATCGCCCTCGCCAGTCGCATCGAAACCCCGGCCCCGCTCGATCCGCTCGATCGCGGCGGTCAGCGCCTGTTTCACCAGCCAGTGGGGCGTCTGGCCGATCCGATCGGCGGCCGCCTTCAGCCGGGTCCGCAACTCGTCGCTGACTTTGACGCCGATGGTGGTAAGGGCCATGACCGTGCTCCGCCGATAGGGTTGCACCTATCTACCCCGATAGGTGCAACCCGTACAGAAGAATTGGATCGACTGTCGGTCCCCGGTCGATCAGGCCGCCCGGGGCTCGATCCGATCGAGGGTCGCCGCGAGGGCTTCGGCTTCGGTCGCGAGATCGTAGCGGGTCTGCATGTTCATGAACCACTGCGGGTCGACACCGAAATATTTGCCGAGACGCAAAGCAATGCTGGCGGTCATGCCCTGACGGCCGTGACAGATGTCGTTGATCCGGCTGCGCGGCACGTCGATCGCCTTCGCGAGGCCATAGACGGACAAGCCCATGGGGATCAGGAATTCCTCGCGCAGCACTTCGCCCGGATGCGGCAAGGGAATGGTGCGTGGCATGGCTTCGAGCATCCTCAATGATAGTCGTCGAATTCGACGTCGTGCGCATTGCCGTCAATCCAGACGAAGCAGATACGCCACTGATCGTTGACCCGGATCGAATGCTGCCCCTCGCGTTTGCCTTTCAGGGCTTCCAGCCGGTTGCCCGGCGGAACCCGGAGATCGTCGAGGCGCGTGACCGTGTCGATCAGGAACATTTTCCGCACCGCCCGGCGCAGGACATCCGCCGGCACGCCTTTGGGGATTTCACCCCGGTAGATCGCTTCGCTTCGGGGGTCGCGGAAGGTCTTGATCACCCGGTCAAACTATCATTATGCCGGCGACCGATCCAGCCCGAACGTACCAATTTCCGGTACGCAATGTTCACACCACATTCGCCTCGATCAGCGGCCGGCCCGCCGCGATCCGCTCGAAGGACAGGGGCGAGAGGTCGAGGCTGCGGTAGGCGCCCTCGACGATCAGCTCGGCGAGGGCGCGGCCGATGGCCGGCGACTGCTGCAGGCCATGGCCCGAGAAACCGTTGGCGAGATGGAAATTGGCGAGGTCGCCGGCCGGCCCGACGATCGCATTGTGATCGAACAGGTTCATGTCGTAATGGCCGGCCCAGGCGCGGCCCTGGCGGATGCGCTCGAAGGCGGGCACGCGGGCGGCCAGCACCGGCCAGATATGTTCGTCGAAGAAATCGTGATCGACCTCGAAATCGCCATCGGCATCCGGGTCCCTGCCCTCGGGCGGCTGGAGGCCGCAGAGGAAGCCCGTGCCTTCCGGCCGGAAATAGAGGCCGGTCGGATCGATCAGCAGGGGCGCGCCCGCGACCTTGTCGGCGCAGGTGAAGGTGAAGATGAAACGCTTCCGGTTATGCACCGGAATCTCCACCCCCGCCGCCCGGGCCAGCGCAGGCCCGCCGCCGCCCGCGGCGTTGACGAGGGCGCCGCAGGCGATGCGGCTGCCGTCGTCGAGACGCACCGCGACCACCCGGTTGCCCTCACGCTCGACCCCCGCGACCGTCGCCGCCCTGTATTCGACGCCGAGCGAGCGGGCCTTGCGCCTGAAGGCCTGCATCAGGCCATAGCCGTCGAACCAGCCTTCCCCCGTGACGCCGAAGGAGCCGAGGGCGAGACCTTCCGTGTTCAGCCAGGGAAAACGCGCCTTCAGCCCGTCGGGGCCGAGCAGCACGATATCGGCGCCCATGCCGGCCTGCAGGCGGTGATTGGCCTCGAGCACGGGCCGCCCCGCCTCGGTCGCGAGGAAGAGGTAACCGCCCTCGACCAGGCCGATTTCCGGCGCCTCGCCGTCGACCATGAGCGTCTCGCCGATGCCGCGCAGGAATTTGATACCATGGAGCGAGATCGCGATATTGATCGCGCTCGAATATTGCTGGCGGATCGAGGCCGCCGAGAGGGCCGAGGCGCAGAAGCGATAGGCCGGGTCCTTCTCGATAACGAGGATGCGGCCGGAAAAGCCGGGATGGGCCGCCAGGTGATAGGCGACCGACGATCCCGTGACCGCCCCGCCGGCGATCACCACGTCATAAGCGGTCATTCCACGTCGAACCTCACGCCCTGGGCCAGCGGCAGGCCGCGCCCGAAGTTGATCGCCGAGGTCTGGCGCCGCATGTAACCCTTCCAGGCATCGGAGCCGGATTCGCGGCCGCCGCCGGTCTCCTTCTCGCCGCCGAAGGCGCCGCCGATCTCGGCCCCCGAGGTACCCATGTTGACATTGGCGATGCCGCAGTCGGAGCCGGCGGCGGACAGGAAGCCTTCCGTCTCGCGCATGTCGGTCGAGAAGATCGAGGAGGAGAGACCCTGTGCGACCCCATTCTGCAGGGCGATGGCCTCGGCGAAATCATGGTATTTCACGACATAGAGGATGGGCGCGAAGGTCTCGTCCAGCATCGGCCCCGCCTGTTCCGGCATCTCGACGAGGGCCGGGCGGCGGTAGCAGGCGGCTTCCGCGCCCGGCACGGTCACGACCTCGCCACCAGTCACCGTCGCGCCCAGCGCCCGCGCCGCCTCCAGCGCCTTCGCCATCGCCTCGCCCGCGGCGGCATCGACCAGCGGACCGACCAGCACATCGCCCGGCAGCGGATTACCGACCGAGACCGCGCGATAGACCTTGGCGAGGCGCGGCACCAGCGCGTCATAGACCGAGGCATGGACGATCAGCCGGCGCAGGGTGGTGCAGCGCTGGCCGGCGGTGCCCATGGCGCCGAAAGCGATCGCCCGCACCGCGAGGTCGAGATCGGCCGAGGGCGCGACGATCGAGGCATTGTTGCCGCCCAGTTCGAGAATGCTGCGGCCGAAACGCCGCGCCACCCGCTCGCCCACCGCCTTGCCCATGCGGGTGGAGCCGGTCGCCGACAGGATGGCGACCCGGGCGTCGTCGACCAGGATCTGGCCGATATCGCGCCCGCCGGTGACGACCTGCACGAGGCCGTCGGGCACGCCGCCGAAACGGGCCGCCGCGCGGGCGAACAGGGCCTCGACCGCGAGGGCGGTCAGCGGCGTCTTTTCCGACGGCTTCCAGATCACCGGATCGCCGCAGACAAGGGCGAGGGCCGCGTTCCACGACCAGACCGCGACCGGGAAATTGAAGGCGGTGATGACGCCGACGACGCCCGCCGGGTGCCATTGCTCCATCATGCGGTGGTCGGGCCGCTCGCTCGGGATGGCGAGGCCCTGAAGCTGGCGCGACAGGCCGACGGCGAAATCGCAGATATCGATCATTTCCTGCACTTCGCCCTCGCCCTCGGACGGCACCTTGCCGACCTCGAGGGTGACGAGCCGGCCCAGTTCGGCCTTGGCCGCGCGCAGTTCCTCGCCCAAAAGGCGGACCAGCTCGCCCCGGCGCGGCGCCGGCACCAGCCGCCAGGCCGCGAAGGCGGCGGT
>NZ_JBAQRT010000130.1:0-11439 GCF_049306435.1 Zavarzinia sp. | reverse complement strand
ACCCATGACCGTGCATTTCATCGGCGCCGGCCCCGGCGCGCCCGATCTGATCACCCTGCGCGGCCGCGACCTGATCGCGCGCTGCCCGGTCTGCCTCCATGCCGGCTCGCTGGTGCCGGAAGCCCTGCTCGACCATTGCCCGCCGGGCGCGCGGATCGTCAACACCGCCCCGCTCGATCTCGATGCCATCATCGCCGAGATGGTCGCGGCCCACGCGGCCGGCCTCGATGTCGCCCGACTGCATTCCGGCGATCTTTCCATCTGGTCGGCGATGGGCGAGCAATTGCGCCGGTTGCGCGCCCTCGGCATTCCCTATGACATAACGCCCGGCGTTCCCGCCTTCGCCGCCGCCGCCGCCGCCCTTGGCGCCGAATTGACCTTGCCGGGCCTTGCCCAGTCGGTCGTGCTGACCCGCACCTCCGGCCGGGCGACGGGGATGCCGGCGGCGGAAAATCTCACGGCGTTCGCAGCGACGGGCGCGACCCTGGCCGTTCACCTCTCGATCCATGTGCTGGACAGGGTGGTCGCGGAGCTTCTGCCGTTTTATGGCGCCGATTGTCCGGCCGCCGTGGTCTTCCGCGCCTCCTGGCCGGAGGAGCGGATCCTGCGGGCAAGCCTCGGCACGCTCGTGGCCGTCGTCGATGGCGCGGGCGAGCGGACGGCGCTGATCCTGGTCGGGTCGGTGCTGGGGGCGGAGGACTTCGGTGAAAGCCGACTCTATGCCGCCGATTACGACCGCCGTTTCCGCCCCGTCGGCGCCGCGCCCCGTTTTCCGGAGGAAGGGGCGTGATGCCGCCCGGCCTGCTGATCGGCGCGCCCTCCTCGGGCAGCGGCAAGACGACGGTCATGCTCGGCCTCGCCCGGGCCTTCCGCGACCGGGGTGTCAGCGTGCAGCCCTACAAGAGCGGCCCCGATTACATCGACCCCGGTTTTCACGCCGCCGCCGCCGGGCGTCCGTCCTGGAACCTCGACAGCTGGGCCATGCCGGCCGGGCTGATCGCTTCCCTCGGGGCCGAGGCGGCGGGGGCCGATCTCGTCCTTGCGGAAGGTTCCATGGGGCTGTTCGACGGTGTCGCCGTCGCGGGGGCCAGCGGCACCGGGGCCAGCGCCGATATCGCCCGCCTGATGGGCTGGCCGGTGGTCCTCGTCCTCGATGTCTCGGGTCAGGCGCAGACGGCGGCAGCGGTCGCGCTGGGCTGTGCCCGCTTTCAGGCCGGGCCGGGCCTTGCCGGCGTCATCCTGAACCGGGTCGCCAGCCCCCGCCACGAGGCGCTGGTCCGCGCCGGCATGGCGCAGGCCGGCATTGCCGTCTTCGGCGCCCTGCCGCGCCGCGCGAAGATCGAGGTGCCGGAGCGCCACCTCGGCCTCGTCCCGGCCGAGGAACATGGCGCGCTCGAGGAGATGATCGTCGAGGCGGCGGATTTCGTCGCGGGGAACGTCGATCTCGAAGCCTTGCGAGGCGCGGCATCGGGCGGGATCGGGGGGGTGGCTGAAACCGTGCCGGTCACGCCGCCGGGACAGCGCATCGCCCTGGCCCGGGATGCCGCCTTTTCCTTCGTCTATCCTCACATGCTGGCGGCCTGGCGCCGGGCGGGAGCGGAGATCCTGCCCTTCTCGCCCCTGGCCGATCAGGCGCCGGACGAGACGGCGGATGTCTGCTGGCTGCCCGGCGGCTATCCCGAACTGCACGCCGGCAGGCTCGCCGCCGCGAGGCATTTCCGCGCCGGGCTTCGGCGCTTCGGCGAAACGCGGCCGGTCCATGGCGAATGCGGTGGTTACATGACGATGGGCGCCGCGCTGATCGACGCGGACGGCACGGGCCACGAAATGGCCGGCCTTCTCGGCCTCGTCACCAGTTACGCCGCGCGGCGGATGCATCTGGGCTATCGGCGGGCGCGGCTTCTGGCGGCCATACCGGGGTTTCCGTCAGGCGGCGAATTGCGCGGCCACGAATTCCACTATTCCAGTGTCGTGACCCTGGACGACGAGCCCCTGGCCCAGGTGGAAGACGCCACGGGCGCGCAGGTCGCGGAAACCGGCTCGCGCCGGGGCCGGGCCACGGGCACTTTCTTTCATCTGATCGCGGGGGTGGCATGACCGGCTTCGTCTCCTTCGTCTCGGCAGGGCCGGGCGACCCGGAACTTCTCACCCTGAAGGCGGTCGATCGCCTGCGCCGGGCCGACGCGGTGCTCTACGACGACCTCGCTGCCGGCGACATCCTCGGTCACGCGCGGGAGGGCGCCGATCTCGTCGGGGTCGGCAAGCGGGCGGGGCGGGCCTCGCCCCGGCAGGAACACATCAACCGCCTGCTGGTCGACTATGCCGCCGGCGGTGCGCGGGTGGTGCGGCTGAAATCCGGCGACGCGGGCATCTTCGGCCGGCTGGAAGAGGAAGTGGAAGCCCTGCGCGCCGCCGGTATTCCATTCGAGATCGTGCCCGGCGTGCCGTCGCCCTGCGCCGCCGCCGCCGGGGCGGGGCTGCCGCTGACAAGGCGATACGCCGCGCGGCGCCTGCAATTCATCACGGGCCATGATGTTTCCGGCCAATTGCCGGACGATCTGAATATCGCCGCGCTGGCCGACCCGGGGGCGGTCACTGCCGTCTTCATGGGCCGGCGCACCTTCCCGCAACTGGCGGCGCGGCTGATCGCGGCCGGTCTTCCCGCCGACACACCGGCCCTGCTGGTCGAGGACGCCAGCCTGCCGGGGATGACGCGGCTGCGCGGCACCATGGCCAGCCTCGCCGCGCAGCTGGCGGCGGCCCCGCCCAGCCCGTCCCCGGCGATGATCCTCTATGGTCCCCTGGGGGAGGGCGAGGATGACTGAGCCCGCCCTTCACCTGTCGCTGATCGGCATCGGCAGCGGCGATCCCGATCATGTCACCCTGCAGGCGATCAAGGCGATCAACCGCGCCGACCTCGTTCTGATCCCGCGAAAGGGACAGGACAAGGCGGATCTCGCCGACCTCCGTCGCCGGATCCTGGACGAGGTGCTGACCAACCCGGCGACGATCATTGCCGGTTTCGACCTGCCGAGGCGGAACGCCGCCCATCCCGACTACCGCGCCGGGGTGGACGACTGGCACGATGCCGTCGCCGAGGCCTGGTCCCGCGCCCTGTACGACCATCTGCCCGGCGGGAGGGGCCGGGTCGCCCTGCTGATCTGGGGCGATCCCGGGCTTTACGACAGCAGCCTGCGCATCGCCGCCCGCCTGTCGCCGGCCCCCGTCATCGACGTGATCCCGGGGATCACCGCGATCCAGGCCCTGACGGCGGCGCATCGCATCGCCCTGAACGGGATCGCCGCGCCCTTCGTCGTCACCACCGGCCGGCGCCTTCGCGATCAGGGCTGGCCGCCGGGGGTGGATACCGCCATCGTCATGCTGGACGGCGAATGTTCCTTCCGCCATCTCGATCCGGGGGGCATCGAGATCTGGTGGGGCGCCTATGTCGGCATGGCCGAGGAAATGATCCTGTCCGGCCCGCTGGCGACCATGGGGCCGGCGATCGTGGCGGAACGGGCCGAGGCGCGCCGCCGCCACGGCTGGATCATGGATATCTACCTTCTGCGGAAAACACGGGACTGACCCCGGCCAGCAGGGCGACCGCCTCGACCATGGCGGGGCCGGCGCAGGTCCACAGCCGGTTGGGCACGCCGATCACCCGCAGCTCGAACGGCAGATGTGCCAGCACCGGATGGTGCAGCAGGGCATGGGCGAGGGCGGGCGACGGCGCGGGCTCGGTATCGAGCACGAGATAGTCGGGCCGCAGGCTCACCACCCATTCCAGCGGCAGGCCGCTGTAACCCTGCAAGGCCGGGTCGCGGCCGATATTGATGAAACCCGCCCGCGTCAGCAGCGTGTCGACCAGCGATCCCGGCCCGGCGGTCAGGCCATTGGGCCGCAGCACCAGTGCCCGCGCAGGTTGGGAGCGGGGCGGAATGGCGGCGAGGGCGGCCTCCATCCCGGCGATCATCGCCTCCCCCCGCGCCGGATGGCCGAGGGCGCTCGCGACTTCGCGGATCTGGTCTTCCACCGCCTCGAAGGTCGCCGGCACGTCGAGGTCGAGCACCGGCAGGTCGAGGTCGCGCAGCAGGCCGACGGTGGTCCTCGTCGTGTAACGTCCCGCGATGACGAGATCGGGGGCGAGGCGCACCACTTCCTCCGCCATGCCATGGTTCAGCGGAATGTCGCCGACGAGATCGGCGGCCGTGGAAATCCGCCGCTCCGCCGCCAGGAAGGAGACCGAGGCGATCTGCTCCCGGTCGGCGAGGCGCAGCACCAATTCGTCGGCGCAGAGATTCATCGAGACGACGCGCGGAGCCGCGCGGGCTGCCGGCGCCAGCGCCAGCAACCCGCACAGGACGAGAATCAACCGCCGCACGGAAATCCCTTGGCCGCGCGGTCGAGGGGATCGGGTGCGAGTCCAAGGCAATCGGCCCGCAACTTGTCCCACAGGGCAAGACGGCTGAAATCCGGCGGCCGGGCCGGTTTCATCTCGGGGGTGAGCAGGGGATTGGGCAGGAACACCGTCATCTGTTGCTCGCCCGCGCCATTGTAGAAGCGAAGGCCCCAGCTGCGCGGCGCGCCGTCGGCGCCGAGGCTCCGGTACAATTCCGCCCGCGCGGTGCGGCGATGGGCGGCGAGATCGGCCGGCGTCGGATTGCGTGGTCCACCCTTGTTCTCGCCGATGCAGAGGTGGAAGTGCCAGCTGCCGAAATCGACGGTCAGGTAACCGTCGAACAGGCCGATCTTCTTCGGCGCGCGTTCGGCCACGATCTCGAACACGGCGCCCTGCACGCAGGGGCCGAAGACGATCTCGAGCCAATGCGCTTCGAACAGGCGGGTCAGCAGGCCGTGCAGGAAATCGGCATCGGTCGGCAGGGGGAAGATCTCGATCTTGCCGGTGCCGGGCTCGTCGGCGACGCGGGAGAGCGCGCTCATCAGAAGCTGGCCTTCACGCCGGCATAGGCCCCGCGACCGAGCGAGCCGTAGGAATAGACTTCTTCGTATTCCTCGTCGAACAGGTTCTCGACCCTGCCGTAAAGCTCGACATTGTCGGTCAGCTCGTAGCTGCCCGCGAGATTGGCGATGATGTAACTGTCCATGTTCTGGGCCTGTGACGACCATGTCCTGGTGTAGACGACATCGGTGAAGTCGCCGGTATAGACGAGGCCGAGGCTGGCGCTCGCCCTGTTCTCGAGGAAGCGCCAGGTGGCGTCGAAACTGCCCTGGTTGGCCGGGCGGCGTACCTCGGCGAGGCCGGTCTTGCCGTCGCGGGCATGGGTGTAGCTGTAGGACAGGCGAAGGGTCAGGGCATCGACCGGCCGGGCCGTCAGTTCGACCTCGACGCCGCGATGGCGCGAGGTGGCGCTGTCGTTGATCGGCGTGCCGACATAAGTGCCGCTGCCGGCGTCGAAGACATAGGTCGTGCCGATCTCGTCCGAAATCCGCTGGTCGAAATAGGTGAGGCCGAGGCTCAGCCGGTCGGACAGGAAGCTCTGGTCGATGCCGGCGTCCCAGCCCTTGCCGCGTTCGGGCTTCAGGTCGGGGTTGCCCTTGTAGGTGCTGCCGTAACCGTAGAGCTCGTTGATGGTCGGGTTCTTCACGCCGGTGCCATAGGAGGCGCGGAACTTCGTGTCGGTGGCGTCGAGGAAATAGGCGGCGGTCAGGCGATAGGTATTGGCGTCATCGAACAGATCGTGAGCATCGCGGCGGATGGCGCCGGTCAGGCTCAGGTCCTCGAACAGGCTGAGCTGATACTGGCCGACGAAGGAATCCTGATCGACCTCCGCCTCGACGTATGAATCGATTTCGTCGCGCTTGTGCTGATAGGCGAAGGTGAACAGATGGGACGCGGCCAGGGCGGGCGTGTCCAGCGTGTAATCCGTCTGGTAGTCATAGGTCGTCGTCTCCCCCTTCGAGGAGGAGGTGACGGCGCCGTTCTTCAGGTAATCGGTATCGGCGCGGAAATGGCTGAGACCCAGCTTGTGGCGCCAGCTGCCGTCCAGCAGCGACAGACGGGCCTGCGCGCGGCCGAAGGTCTCGTCCCCGCGCGAGCCGGAGTTGGCGTCATAGGCATATTGCAGCGGGCTGGTGGTATCGCCCGGGCGCAGGCCGAAATCGTCGTATTCGCCCTTGAAATGAGTGTCGCGGAAGGCGAGGTCGAAGCCCAGCAGCTTCGAGGGATCGAAACTGGCGTTCACATGGGAGGTCACGCCGCGATAGGAATCATCCTCGCCATTGCCACGCCATGACGCGGCGGAAGAGGTGCCGGAGGTCAGCGAGCCGGTGGTGCCGGCATGGATGCTGAAACCCTCGCCCGAGGCCCCGGCCGAGACCGTGCCCAGCATCGTGCCCTGGCTGCCGCCTTCGACGCTGGCGGTCACGCGGGATGCGCCCTGGCCCTTCTTCGTCACGATGTTGATCACGCCGCCGACGGCATCCGAGCCATAGAGCGCGCTCTGCGGCCCGCGCAGCACTTCGATCCGCTCGATGCCTTCCGTCAGCAGGTGGCCGAAATCGAATTCCGAGGATGACGCGGGATTATTGACGACAACCCCGTCGATCATCACCAGGGTCTGATTGCCTTCCGAACCACGGATGCGCACCTGGGTCTGGTTGCCGATGGCGCCGGTGCGATTGACCGCGACCCCGGGCACGAGGCGAAGGGCGTCCGAGACGACGCGGATCTGTTTCGCCTCGAGTTCATCGGCCGTGATGATGGTGACCGCGCTGCCGACCGCGGTCAGGGGAGTGGCCTCGCCCAGATTGGCGCTGACCGAGACGGCGGGCAGCGGTTCGGCCTCTTCGGCATGGACGTTGCCGCCAAGGACAAGGGCGAGGGTGGAGGCGGTGACAAGGAAGGATACAGGCCGTGACATGGTGATCCCCAGCATTCCGGGCAGGCGCGGGCGGATTTCGGGCGCACGCATCCTGCCCCGCCCGCAGGTGCGGGCAGGCGAAAGACGAGCGCCATCGCGGGCCGGTTGCCACGGTCCGTGCGAAAGATGCCGAAATCGGCGGCGAGGAGAGGACTCCCCCACCCGAGACGGCGCCTATGGACGCATCACTGCTACGGATTGGCCCGCTACCTCCGGTTCACCCGACCGGCGGTAAAGTGATGCCCCTGGTGGCAGGTCTCCTGGCTCGCGGATCTCTGTCCTGCACCGTCTTCCCGACCGGCCCGAAGGCGCACGGTCAGTGACATGGGGTGCGGACTCACCGCTCACAGTTGCGGGGACAGCCACGGCCCGATGCCCAAAGGCACCTTCCGTCGTTCCCTTTTAATCCCGGTCCCGAAGGACCATGGAACCACCAAAGCAAGGGGGATTGTTAGCAGCCGCGGGATTTACGTCAATGGCGAAATCGGGACGCGGGGCCGAAATGGTCCCGGCCCGTTTTCACCCGATAGTGTCCGGCGGCGAATATTGAAGAAGGATGGCGGCCGCCACCGCCGATCAGGCCGGGTGGCGACGTCCCGCGCGCAGGAGCAAGACAGGGCATGAGTCGGCAGACACTTTCTGCCTTCATCTGGGCCGTCGCAGGCCTGCTGCGCGGGGATTACAAGCTGGCCGATTATGGCAAGGTGATCCTGCCCTTCACCGTGCTGCACCACCTCGATTGCGTTCCGGCCCCGGCCAAGCCGGCGGTGCTGGCGGGTTTCCCTAAAAGCCGAGATAGCGTCGCCAGATCGCCTTGCCGCGCCGGTCGTAATCGTCCATGGCCCTGATCAGGGCCGACAGGGCATCCGGCGGGCATAGCGCCGCCGGCAACAGAGGATCGCGGATGATGGCGCGAATGGCCTCCCGCCCGGTCAGCAGGGTTTCCGCAGCCGCTTCGATCAGGGGCAGGTCCGGCAGGCGGGCGGCGCTGGCCGCCAGGCGCCGGGACAGTCCGGCGTAAGCGGATCGCAGGTCGGTCACCGGCCACAGCGTCTCGAAACGTCGCTGCCGCGCATCATCCAGGGGACCGGTCTCGACCACCAGCAGGCTCGGCGCGCCGTCGAGGGCGAGCAGCCGTTGGCGCATGGCCGGGGCGCCGCCGTCCAGATTGTCCGGCCGGGCCCAGATATTCGTCTCCGCCTCGGCGAAACCTTCGAGGTTCAGGGCCTGCACCGTGTGGCGCCAGGCGGTGCGATGAGCCCGCTCCCGCGGGCCGGCGATGGCGAGCAGCCAGCCGTCGCGCCACGGCTGTTGTCGGCGCTGAACCTCGCGCCAGCCCATGATCCGGTGCTGCAACGGCTCCGCCTTCGCGCCGATCGCGTGGCGCCCCCGGTCCAGCGCGCGCACGCGCCCTTCCTGGCGCAGCCGGGTCAGGGCGGTGCGGATGCCGGTTGCCTCCAGCCCGAAGGCGGCGCCCGCGAGGACCAGCTCCCGGGTCGAGAAATCCGGCGGCGAGCCTGTGTCCAGCAGGTCGAGGATCAGGGTCCGCGCGCTGATCGGCGGGCGGTCGCTGGCGAGAAATATGTTGCTGTTCGTGTCCATATCAGACAAATATCGTAACAAGAAAAAGCCCGGAAGGGAACAGGCCACCGATCGAGGGAGAGACACCATGTCCAGCATCAAGCCGCTGACCCGGCTCGAGACCCACGAGGTCTTCAACCAGCCCCCGCCCTTCGAGGGGCTGAACCTGTTCACCGGCGACAGCGCGCTGGTCGAGGCCCTGCGCAAGGCCGGCGGCGGGGCGCACGAGTCCCGGCTGGCGGCCCTCGGCGCTCGCGCCGGCACGGCCGAGGTGATCGACTGGGGTTACGAGGCCAACCGCAAGACCCCTGAACTCGAGACTTTCGATCGCTACGGCCAGCGGATCGACGAGGTGCGTTTCCATCCCGCCTATCACCAGTTGATGGCCTTCGGTCTCGACAACGGCTTCGCCTCGATCGCCTGGGACGGCTCGCCCGCCGGCCATGTCGGCCATGCCGCCATCCTTTATCTGGCCGGGCAGGCGGATTCGGGCACGATCTGCCCGATGACCATGACCTATGCCGCCGTGCCGGCGTTGCGGGCCGAACCTTCGGTCGCCGAGGTCTGGGGGCCGCGGATCACGGCCGGCCGCTACGACCCCGCCGCGCGCCCGGCGGCGGAAAAGGCGGGCGTCACCATCGGCATGGCGATGACCGAGAAACAGGGCGGCTCCGACGTCCGCGCCAATACCACGAAGGCGGTGCCGGTGGGCGAGGATGGCTGGTACAGCCTGACCGGTCACAAGTGGTTCTGTTCGGCGCCCATGTGCGATGCCTTCCTGACGCTGGCCTATGCAGACGGCGGCCTGACCTGCTTCCTCGTCCCGCGCTGGCTGCCCGATGGCGAGCGGAACGCGGGCTTCAGGGTGATGCGCCTGAAGGACAAGCTGGGCGATCGCTCCAACGCCTCGTCCGAGATCGAATATCACGGCGCGCTCGCCCAGCGCCTCGGGCCCGAGGGGCGGGGTGTCGCCACCATCATCCAGATGGTGCAGCACACCAGGCTCGACTGCGTGATGGGCTCGGCCCAGATCATGCGGGGCGCGGTGGCGCAGGCGCTGTGGCACACGGCCAACCGCTCGGCCTTCCAGCGCCGGCTGGTGGATCAGCCCGCCATGTCGGCCGTGCTGGCCGATCTCGCGCTCGAGAGCGAGGCGGCGACGGCGCTGGGCTTTCGCCTCGCCAAGGCGTTCGACGACAATGACCCCGTCACCCGCCTGCTGACCCCGGTCGCCAAATATTGGGTGTGCAAGCGCACGCCAGGCGTCGTCTACGAAGCCATGGAATGCCATGGCGGCGCCGGTTACATCGAGACGGGACCGATGGCCCGGCTGTTCCGCCAGTCGCCGCTCAACGCGATCTGGGAAGGCTCGGGCAATGTCATCGCCCTCGACATGCTGCGGGCCATGGCGCGGGAGCCGGAAGGCGTGACCGCCCTGCGGGATTATCTGGCGGCCCAGGGCGGCCGGAACGCGGATTACGATGGTTTCATCGCCCGCATCGATCTGCGCGGCGCGACCGAGGGCAATGCCCGCGCGCTGGTGGAACGGCTGGCCCTGGCGGCGCAGGCGGCCGTGCTGCTCGAATGGGACAATCCGCTGGCCGACGATTTCTGCGCGTTGCGCCTGCGCGAGCGAGGGACGATGTATGGCGCCTTCGAGGCGGCGATCGATACCCGCGCCATCGTCGACCGGGCGATGCCGAGGGCCTGAGGAGGCCCTCGGAAGCCTGATCCTGCACGCCCGCCGGTATCACATGATGTCGGCGGCGATGCCCCGCTCGCGCAGGCCATCGCTCAGCGCCGCTCGCAAGGCCGGGGCCTCCGGCGGCAGGAACAGGCCGATGCTGTAACCGTGGCGGGCATAATCCTCGATCTGGTCGAGAACCAGGCCGAGCGCGGCATCGAAGGCCGGCTGCGGAAGATCCTGGGGCGGCAGCTGCAGCAAACCCCATCCTTCCGCCTCGAGGCGGAGGATCAGGGCGCCGCCCTGAAGGGCGGTGTCGGCGACGACCGCGATCCGGCGGGAGCGGAGGTCATCGCCCGTCATCGTCACCCGCCTTCAGGAATGCCGTCAGCCGGCGAAGCTCGGTCACCATCTCGAAGCCGGCCAGCTCCAGGCCGACGCCGATCATGCGGGGCCGGGGCAGGCCGCGCTCGGCCAGCACCTGTTCGAGAATGCCGATCCAGACTCCCTTGCCCGGCACATGGGTCACGGGGCGGTCCTCGGGGCGGCCGCCCCAGTCGGGACCGTGATCGGTGACGCCGACGCCGCTCGACGGGCTGCCGTCGACGCCGATCAGGACGAGATCGTCGCAGCCTTCGCGCAGGTGATGTTCGAGGATATCGGCGACCGATCGCGCCACCCGCCGGCAGTGGTGATGGTAACCGGGCGTGTCATATTGCTCGCGCACCTGCCACCAGCGCGAGACGCCGAGGAAGGTCATTTCCGGGCAGGGCATCTGCTGGATCAGGAAACCCTCGGCGCGCAGCAGGTCGAGAAGGGGCGAGACCGCGCCGGGGCACAGGGCATAGTCCGCGACCTTGGCGTTCTGATTGGCGATGCAATGGGACAGCAAGGCGATGCGCCGGCGCTTGTCCGTCATGCGCCATCCTCCCCGGCGGCGAGCGCGTCGGCGACCACGGAAAGGGGCACCGGCCGGGCCGGAAAGCGCGAGGGATTGGCGCCGAAGGCGGCCGGGTCCAGCCCCGCCGTCTCGGCAAGGTGAAGCCCGAGGCCAAAGCCGCAACCGCGGCCCTGGCAGGGGCCCATGCCGGCGCGGGTCCACAGCTTGATGCCGGCGGCATCCCGGGCGCCGTCGGCATGGGCGGCGGCCACGGTCGCGGCGTCGATCTCCTCGCAGCGGCAGAGCAGTGTCTCCGGCCGGGGCAGGCGCCCCAGCGCCCGATAGGGCACGCGGTAAGCCCGGCGCAGCATCAGGGCGAAATCGAGGGCACGGGCGAGGGCGCGCTCGTCGCC
>NZ_JBAQRT010000129.1:0-17459 GCF_049306435.1 Zavarzinia sp. | reverse complement strand
GGCACTGTTCCAGCGCCTTGTCGGTATTGGCCTTGAGCGGCACGGTCTTGCCGGCGCGCAGGCCCTCGTCGGAGGTGATGACGACTTTCGAGCCGCAGTCGACGATGCGACCCGCCAGGCTGTCGGGGGAGAAGCCGCCGAAGACGATGGAATGGATGGCGCCGATCCTTGCGCAGGCCAGCATGGCGACCGCGGCTTCCGGGATCATGGGCAGATAGAGGGTGACGCGGTCGCCCTTCTTGACGCCGAGCGAGAGCAGGGCATTGGCGAAGCGCGAGACCTCGGCGTGGAGTTCGCGATAGGTGATGGCGCGGGAATCGGCCGGGCTGTCGCCTTCCCACAGGATGGCGACCTTGTCGCCCCGGGTGGCGAGATGGCGGTCGAGGCAGTTGGCGGCGACATTGAGGGTGCCGTCATGGAACCAGCGGATATGGACATCCCCGGGGCCGAAGGAGACGTCGCGGACGGCGCCGGCGCTGTAGGGGGTGATCCAGTCGAGCCGCTTGCCGGCCTCGGCCCAGAAGCCCGCCGGGTCCTCGATCGAGTGGCGATAACCCTCGGCATAACCCGCTGCGTTCACGAGGGCCTGCGCCGCGAAGCCCGAGGGGACGGGGTAGATATCCTGGCTCATGCTGTTCCTCCCGCAAGGCGCCTGTCTTATTGGCGCGGATTATGGGAGCGCGCGCTTGCGGGCGCAAGTTGACCGAAAGTTGTAAGCACAAAGTCAAAAGGGGCGGCCCGATGGGCCGCCCCTTCCGATGTTCGATCGATCCTGAGATCAGAACGACAGGGTGGTGCCGAGGAAGAGCGCCGTCGAAGCGCCGCTGCCCGAGTCATTGGCGACAGTGGTGCCGCCCGAGCGATCCCAGTCGTAGTACTGCAGGGCCGCATCGAGGTCGAGGCCCGGAGCGACGTTGTAGCCGACGCCACCGAGCAGCGCGAGCACCTCGTCCTCACGGCCGCCATCGAATTCAACCTTGCCGTAGCCGGCGTTGGCACCGACCGACCAGGGGCCGGTCGCATACTGCACGCCGACGACGAACTGGTTGAGTTCCGCGCCATTGACACCGACGTTGGTGTAGCCGGCCGCTGCGTAATTGTCGGTGTACATGTAGTTGGCGCCGAACTGCAGGCCCTTGTAGGTGATGCCCGCGCCAGCGGCGTAGGAGTCACGCTCTTCCTGGGTCGCCAGGGTGGCGCCGTCTTCCAGCGACTCGGTGTAGTAGGTGACGGAGGCAACCAGGCCCAGATCACCGAACTTGTTGCTGTAGTTCAGGCCCAGTTCGATGGCATCGCCGGCCTGCACGTCGGCATCGGATTCGAAGCCACCGGCGACGGCGCCGCTGTTCGGATCTTCGCTGAGGTCCGGCGCGTAGGAAACGCCGAACTGGAAGCCCGAGAAGCGCGGGGTCGCGTAGAAGAGCTTAGCCGAATCGAGCGAGTAATGGTTCGGGCTGTTCAGGTACTTGACCGACGAGCCGCTCGGCGCGTTGGGCGAGAAGTTCGGATCTTCGATGACGAGGGTCTTCGAGCGGGTGATGGCCGGAACCTGATAGGCCAGCTTGTTGGCCGCGCCGTCGTCATTGCCGAAGAAGACGTCGCCGAGGCTGCCCTTCACGTAGAGGTAGGACTCGTCGATCTGGTCGGTGACGCTGGCACCTTCGAGCTCGATGCGGAAGCCGTAGGTCAGGCCGTTCGCGGTCTTGGCTTCGGCGATGAAGTGGATTTCGGAATCGAAGGTCTCGAACGAGACGTTGCGGCGATCCGCCAGGCCATTGGACGGATTGTCGTCCAGGCTGCCGAACTGCGCGTAGCCACGGAACCAGCCCGCCATCTTCAGGCTGAGGCCGTCATCAGCCGCCTGGGCGCCGGTGGAAAACAGAATGGCAGCCAGCGCGGTGGTGCCAAGAAGAATCTTGCTGGTCATGTGGTGTTACCCCTCAAGCAGGCGTTCTATGGTGTGCCCTGCAAGGTGGATAGACCGATCGTCTGTAGGTCGGCAACAAGTAAGAAATGTCAGTACAGTGACACAGGGCCTGTGTGCCCCTCTCGCCACAGTTTATTAGATGGAAGGCGGCTTTTTTACATTTTTATTTCGCAGTTGCGAGAAATGACCTTGCCCGGACGCCGAGGCGGTATTGACCAAGGTCTTGTTGTATTACGTCGCGGACAGGGGGCCGATTCCGCCGCCCGGCCTCGAATCAGCGATAGCCGAATCTTTTCATGACATCCGCGTGTCGGGTCTCGATCAGCCGGACCTGTTCGGCGGTGAGGACACCGGGCCATTGTCCGGACTTGCCGACCCGGAAGAAGCGGGCCGAATGGCGGCTGCGTTCACCGAAGCCGTGCTGGCTTTCCTGGTTCTGCAGAACCTTGAAGGACGAGAAGCGAATGGCGCGCTCCAGCCGGTCTTTCGGTGGACGAAGACCGAGAAAGGCGGCGATGGCGCCAAAGGTCTTCAGCGGTTTCTGTTCCATGTCTTCGTAGCGGACGGCGAGAAGACCCGGCCCCGCCCTGCCGGTCCAGCTGGTGACATGGCTGGACCAGTCGCCGAGCCAGGTCTGGACCTGGTTCGCGTTGCCGCCGATGACGGCGTTCGGATCGGCCATTTGCGCCACCATCTGATCGATGGTCAGGCCGTAATGATCGGCCGCTGAAATGACGACGTCGCGGGGATCGCGCACGACATGGATGGCGCCGGCCGTGACATCCGCATTGATCAGCGGCGCGCCATGACGCTGGCCCACCATCGAATGGGTCTTCACGAAGACGGAATCGGGGAAGGCGCCGGTCATCAGGGCTTGGGCCCGGGGCCGCAGGGCCGAGATGCGCTCCTCCTCGAAGCCGATGGTGGAGGTGCCCGCCGCCTTGTCGTACCAGATGCGGTGATTGTCACCGAGCGTGAAGCGACCGAGGGAATCCGGCGGCAAGGGCGCCGGCGGATTGATCAGCAGATGGTGCAGGAAAGTCCGCAACCAGGTATTGCCGGACTTGGGATAGGAAGACAGCCAGATCAGCGCACCCAAGTGGAGCCTCCTCGGATATCGCACAAAAAGAAAAAGGGGGCGCGAGCGCCCCCTTTTCCCCGATCGATAAAGATCAGAACGACAGCATCGAGCCGAGCAGGAACACGTCGGCGTCTTCCTTCGTGAAGGAGCCGCCGCCGCCGCCCTGGTTGTCCCAGTGCATGTAGCCGACCGCGAGGTCGAGACCGGTCGCGACCTTGTAGCCGCCGCCGACCGACAGACCCCAGATGGTGTCCGGGAACGAGTCTTCGTCCCACCAGATCGACTGCGCGCCCAGGCTCCAGGCACCCTGGGCATACTGCACGCCGACGTCGTAAGCCGACACATCGTTGTCCTTGAGGAAACCGAAGCTGTCGATCGCGAGGTACGAACCACCGAGGGTGACCGTGCCCGCGCCGGCCGCGAAGCCGAGGTTCGCGCCCAGGCCCCAGGAGGTCTGATCGTCAGCGAGACCGCCGGCGTCAGTGATTTCAGACTCCAAGAACGCATAGGTGCCGGACAGGCCGACGGTAACGCCCGAGAACTCTTTGGAGTAATTCAGGCCAGCGGTGAACTGCTGGCCAGCGACGGAGCCGACGACTACGTCGTCAGCGGTGCCCAGAATGCCATCGGGACCCGCAACCGTGGTAACATCCGATTCGAAGCCACCGGCGACAGCGCCGTCCTTCGGGTCCTGCGTGCCGTCCGGCGAGTAGGACAGGCCGAGCTGGAAGCCGCCGATGCGCGGGGTGAAGTAGTTCACCTTGCCGGCGTCGCCGTCCGAATTGTAGGTGAAGGCGTTGAACATATAGTCGCCCGAGTTCACCGTCAGGATGCCATTGACATCCGGCGAGGGGGAGACATAGCCCATCTGGGCGGCGACCGGATCATTGGTGCCGAACTCGACGCGGCCGAAAGCGCCCGAGAAATACAGATACGCTTCGTCGATCTGGTCGTCGACGCTGGCGCCTTCGAGCTGGATCTGGAAGCCGTAGGTCAGGCCGTTCGAAGCGGTGCCTTCAGCGTTGAAGGAGATTTCGCTGTTCCAGGAATCGAACGAAACTTCGCGGGTGTCGGCATCGCCGTCACCGCCGGCGAGAACGACGCCCGAGAAGAAACCGCCCAGCGTGAGCTTCAGGCCTTCGTCGGCCGCAAGGGCGCTGGTGGAAAGCAGCGCGGCAGTGGCAAGCGCCGTGGTGCTCAGAAGAATCTTTTTCATCATCCCCTCATTTCAGTACGAGGCAGCCGGGAGTGGCCCCCGGAACGACCCGACAGCGTACCCCGCTGCCCGGTCTCTACCCGCCGATAGAATTTCCGATGCCTCGCCGGGTCAAGCGAAAGGGCTGGTTTCAGGACGCCTCGAGGGACATTGAGACGTCCCTGTTGCAGTTGCGTAACAGTCGAGGGGGGCGCCGGAGGCTTCCGAAATCGGCCGGGCGACAGGCTTTTTGGGGGCACGCGGGACCCTGCGCCATTGCTTTGCCGCATGGCATCACTTAATGAAGGGCGGCAGCCCGCCTTTCCCGCGGGCGGAATAGACGTGAGGGATATTGATGTCCGGACTGCGTTATGGTGCCAGGCTCGCTTCGGCCCTGGCCGTCATGGCCCTGGCCGCCTGCGGCTCGACCGAAACCGTTCAGCAATACCCACAGCAGAACCCGGATGGCACTCACAAGCCGGTTCCCGATGCTTCGCAGGCCGAGGGCGGCCTGTTCGGCCCCGAGGGCCTCGTGCTGTTCGGCGGCAAGGACAAGGCCGACGATCAGGGAGGCTCCAGCGGCATCGGCGTCAATGCCCTGCTGTGGCGCGCCTCGCTCGACACCCTGTCCTTCATGCCGCTGGTCTCGGCCGACCCCTTCGGCGGCGTCATCATCACCGACTGGTATTCCTCGCCCGACCGCCCGTCGGAGCGCATGAAGGCCACGGTCTATATCCTCGACCGCCGGCTGCGCGCCGACGGCCTGAAGGTCGCGCTGTTCCGCCAGCAGATCGGTCCCGAACGGCAATGGCTCGATGTCCCCGTCTCGGCCCAGACCGTGGGCCAGCTCGAGAACGCGATCCTGACCCGCGCCCGGCAGCTGCGGGTGCAGAGCCTCGGCCAGTAAGCCAGGCTGACGGCGATCCCGGACCGCGATCCGGGACAGGGCGGAGCCCCGGCGGCCCATGGCCTGCCGGGGACAGATCCCTTGCCAGCGGCGAAGCCATCGCCCTATATCTCTGTCTCCCGCGTGATCACCGCTGCCCGGCAGCGCCAGAAAGCCGATAATTTTCCCATGTCGAACGAGCGTTACAACCCGCGCGCCGCCGAGTCGAAATGGCAGGCCGCCTGGGAGGCGGCGGACGCCTTCCGCGCCGGGGAAGACCGGACCCGCCCGAAATATTACGTCCTCGAGATGTTCCCCTATCCGTCGGGGCGCATCCACATGGGCCATGTGCGCAATTACGCCATGGGCGACGTCATCGCGCGCTACAAGCGGGCGCGGGGCTTCAACGTGCTGCACCCCATGGGCTGGGACGCCTTCGGGATGCCGGCGGAAAACGCCGCGATGGAACGCCATGTCCATCCCGCCGACTGGACCTACAAGAATATCGACACGATGCGCGCCCAGCTGAAGTCCATGGGGCTTTCGCTGGACTGGAGCCGCGAGATCGCGACCTGCCATCCCGAATATTATCGCCACGAACAGAAGCTGTTCCTCGATTTCCTGAAGGCCGGCCTCGTCTACCGCAAGGAATCCCTCGTCAACTGGGATCCGGTCGACAACACGGTGCTGGCCAACGAACAGGTGATCGACGGCCGGGGCTGGCGCTCGGGCGCCCTCGTCGAGCGGCGCAAGCTGTCGCAATGGTTCCTGAAGATCACCCATTTCGCCGACGAGCTGATCAAGGGCCTCGAAACCCTCGACCGCTGGCCGTCCAAGGTCCGCCTGATGCAGGACAACTGGATCGGCCGCTCGGAAGGCGCGCGCCTGTCGTTCCGCTTCGAGGGCGAGGCCCCGGCCGAGACGATCGACGTCTATACGACGCGGCCCGATACGCTGTTCGGCGCCGCCTTCGTCGCCATCGCCGCCGATCATCCGGTCGCGCTCGCCCTCGCCCAGAGCAATCCGGCCCTGGCGGCCTTCTGCGATGAGTGCCGGCGCGGCGGCACTTCCGAGGAAGAGATCGAGAAGGCCGAGAAGCTCGGCTTCGATACCGGCCTCGAAGTTCGCCATCCGTTCAAGCCGGACGCGACCCTGCCGGTCCATGTCGCCAATTTCGTGCTGATGGATTATGGCACCGGCGCCGTCTTCGGCTGCCCGGCCCATGACCAGCGCGACCTCGACTTCGCCCGCAAATACGGGCTTCAGGTCACCCCCGTGGTGCTGCCCCCGGGCGAGGACCCGGCGACATTCGCCGTCGGCACCGAAGCCTATACGGGCGACGGCACGCTCTATCATTCCGAATTCCTGAACGGCCTCGGCACCGTCGAGGGCAAGGCCGCCGCCATCGCCAGGATCAAGGAGATCGGCGCGGGCGAGGGCACCGTCACCTACCGCCTGCGCGACTGGGGCGTCTCGCGCCAGCGCTACTGGGGCGCGCCCATTCCCGTCATTCATTGCGAGGCCTGTGGCATCGTCCCCGTTCCGGCGGACCAGCTGCCGGTCACCCTGCCGGAAGATGTCACCTTCGACGTGCCCGGCAATCCGCTGGACCGCCATCCGACCTGGAAGCATGTCGACTGTCCGACCTGCGGCCGCCCGGCCCGGCGCGAGACCGACACGTTCGATACATTCATCGACTCGTCCTGGTATTTCGCCCGCTTCTGCTCGCCCCGCAGCGACGAGCCCTTCGACCGCGAGGCGGTCGATTACTGGCTGCCGGTCGACCAGTATATCGGCGGGGTGGAGCACGCGATCCTGCATCTGCTCTATTCCCGCTTCTATACGCGAGCGATGCAGGCGACCGGCCATATCGGCATATGCGAGCCCTTCGCCGGCCTGTTCACGCAAGGCATGGTGAACCACGCGACCTATAAGTCCGCGGGCGGCGAATGGCTGAACCCGGCCGATGTGACGACGGACGCGGGCGGCGCCCTGGTGCGGCTGGAGACCGGCGAGCCGGTCACCGTCGGCCGGGTCGAGAAGATGTCCAAGTCCAAGAAGAACGTGGTGGACCCGGACGACATCATCGAGCGTTACGGCGCCGACACCGCGCGCTGGTTCATGCTGTCGGACAGCCCGCCGGAGCGCGACCTCGAATGGACCGAGGGCGGCATCGAGGGCGCCTGGCGTTTCAGCCAGCGCCTGTGGCGCATGGCGACCGAGGGCCTGGAACGTCTCGGCCCCGTGGGTGATGGCGCCTTCGGCCCCGAGGACGCGCCCCTGCGCCGCGCCACCCACAAGACGATCGCCGGCGTCACCGCCGATATCGAAGCCTTCCACTTCAACAAGGCGGTTGCCCGGCTTTACGAATACGCCAATGCGGTGCAGGACGCCGCCCTCGGCAAGACCGGTGCCAGCCCGGCGGCGACGCGCGAGGCGCTGGAGACCATCATCCAGCTGGTCGCGCCGATGATGCCGCATCTGGCCGAGGAATTGTGGTCGCTGCTCGGCCATGGCGTGCTGCTGGTCGCCACCCCCTGGCCGCAAGCCGACGCCAGCCTCGCCGCCGACGACGAGATCACCATCGCCGTCCAGGTGCAGGGCAAGATGCGCGGCACGCTGGTGGTGCCCGCCGATATCGACCGCGCCGACCTGGAAGCCCGGGCCCTCGCCCTCGAGACCGTGCAGAAAGCGATTGACGGCAGGCCCCTGCGCAAGGTCATCGTTGTGCCCGGCCGTATCGTCAATCTGGTGGTCTGATCCCATGCCGCGCAAGCCGTCGACCCGCTCCGCCTTCGGGCTGCCCCGCCTCGCGGCGGCCTGCGCCCTCGGCGCCGCGCTCGCCCTCGGCGGCTGCGGCTTCCAGCCGATGTACGGCAGTCATTCGACCTCGGCCGAGGCGGAGAAACTGCTCGGCTCCGTCGCCATCGGCCAGATCGGCAAGGACCGCACCGGCCAGATCCTGCGCAACGACCTGATCGACAAGATCTCGGGCGGGCGCACGGCGCAGAACCCGCGCTTCCGTCTCGATGTCGCGCTGGAGACGATCGAGCTTGGCGGCCTGGTGCAGACCGACTCCTCGATCACCCGCTATACTGTGACCATGCGCGGCAAGATTTCCCTCGTCGACCTGGCGACGGGCACGGCGGTGATGAACGAACTGGCCCGGGCGACCACGGCCTATAACGTGCCGCAGTCGGAATATGGCGCCATCGCCGCCCAGCAGGACGCCTATCGCCGCGCTTCGGGCCAGCTGGCGGACGAGATCCGCTCGCGCATCGCCAGCTTCCTCGAAACCCGCCCCAACAGCTGAGGTCCGGCCATGAAACTGGCCGGCGCCGCCGTCGACCGTTTCCTGGCGAAGCCCGACGCCTCGGTTCGCCTCGCCCTGATCTTCGGCCCGGACAATGGCCTTGTCCGCGAGCGGGCGACCCGTCTTGCCCGGACCGTGGTGCCCGATCTGAACGACCCCTTCCGTGTCGCCGAACTGAGCGGCGCCGCCCTCGACGAGGACCCGGCCCGCCTCGCCGACGAGGCGGCGGCGATCTCGATGATCGGCGGGCGGCGGGTGATTCGCCTGCGCGATATCGGCGACAAACACGCGAAACTGATCGCCGGCTTCCTCGAGGCCCCGGCGGGCGATGCCCTGATCGTGGTCGAGGCCGGCGACCTGCCGAACAAGCGCAGCGCCCTGCGCACCATCGTCGAGGACGCGGGCAACGGCGCCGCCATCGCCTGCTACCCGGATGATGCCGCCAGCGTCGACGACCTGATCGAACAGGTGCTGAAGGCGGCGAGCCTCGCCATCGAGCCCGCGGCGCAAAGCTGGCTGGCCGAACGCCTGGGCGCCGACCGGGCCCAGTCGCGGGGGGAACTCGACAAGCTCGTGCTCTACATGGGCACGGCATCGAAGACGGTCGGCCTCGACGATGTGCGGGCCGTGGTCGGCGATGCTTCCGAGATCGGCATCGACGACGTGGTCTTCGCCTGTCTTGTCGGCGACATGCCCCGGCTGGAGCGCAGCATCGAGCGCTGCCGCCAGGTCGGCGAAAACGCCATCACCATCCTGCGCGCGGTCAGCCGCCAGGTACTCCAGCTTCAGGCTGCCCGCGCCCTGATGGACGAGGGCCTGCAGCTGGACCGTGCCCTGGCCGCCCTGCGTCCGCCCATCCGCTTCCCGCGCGACCGCGCCTTCAAGGCGCAGCTGCCGCGCTGGAGCGCGCCGCGCCTCCTCGACGCCGTCGACCTCCTCGTCGAGGCCGAACTCGACTGCAAGACGACGGGCAATCCCGCCGATGTCCTGATGGCCCGCGCCCTGATGCGCATCGCCGGTGTCGCCGCCCGGGCGGGACGGCGCTGAGCCTCATTCCACGCGGGCATTTTGTTGCGATGCAATGATCGCCGGGGCATATTGCTGTCATTCGAAAGGACCCGGTGAAACTCCGGGTGGCTCTTCCGGCCGCCGATCCGCCGGACCCTGCCCATGTCCGGTATTTTCATGACCTCGTTGCGCGTTTACCGCCACGAATGGCTTCACAACATTCGTGGCGATTTTCTGTCCGGCATCCTGGTGGCGCTGGCGCTGATCCCCGAAGCGATCGGCTTTTCGGTGATCGCCGGTGTCGATCCCAAGCTCGGCCTGTTCGGCTCCTTCGCCATTGCCTGTGTCTCCGCCTTCGTCGGCGGGCGGCCCGGCATGATTTCGGCCGCGACGGCGGCGACCGCCGTCCTCATGGTCACTCTCGTGCGCGATCACGGCATCCAGTATCTGTTCGCCGCGACGATCCTGATGGGCGTGCTGCAGATCGGCGCCGGGGCCTTGCGCCTGCACCGCCTGATGCGTTTCGTTTCCCGCTCGGTCATCACGGGATTCGTCAATGCCCTGGCGATCCTGATCTTCCTCGCGCAGCTGCCGGAATTGATCGGCGTACCGGTCGAAACCTACGCCATGATCGCGGGCGGTCTCGCCATCATCTATCTTCTGCCCCTGGTGACGCGACTGGTGCCCTCGCCCCTCATCGCCATCGCCGCGCTGACCGTGATCGCCTGGGGTTTCGGTCTCGACCTGCGCACCGTCGGCGACCTTGGCGAATTGCCCTCCAGCCTGCCGGTTCTCGCCCTGCCGGATCTGCCGCCGACTCTCGAGACGCTGCGGATCATCTTTCCCTATGCCTTCGCGCTGGCCGCCGTCGGCCTGCTCGAATCCCTGATGACGGCGCAGATCGTCGACGACATGACCGAGACCACCAGCGACAAGCACCGGGAATGTTTCGGCCAGGGCGCCTCGAATATCGCCGCCGCCCTCGTCGGTGGCATGGGCGGCTGCGCCATGATCGGCCAGTCGGTGATCAATGTCGGCGCGGGCGGGCGAGGGCGCCTGTCCACCTTCGTCGCCGGTGGCTTCCTGCTGTTCCTGATCCTTGTGCTGGACGATCTCGTGCGCGTCATCCCGATGGCCGCCCTCGTCGCCGTCATGATCATGGTCTCGATCGGGACCTTCAACTGGCGCTCGATCCTCGATCTGCGACACAATCCGCCTTCGTCGTCGATCGTGATGCTGGCGACCGTGGTCACGGTGATCGCCACCCATGACCTTGCCAAGGGGGTGATCGTCGGCGTGCTGCTGTCGGGCGTCTTCTTCGCCGGCAAGGTCTCGCGCCTGATCTCCATCACCCGTGAAGGCGACCGCTACGTGGTGCGCGGCCAGGTCTTCTTCGCCTCGACCGAGACCTTCCTGCGCGGCTTCGATTTTCTCGACGTGCCGACGCGGGTGACCATCGACCTGACCCACGCCCACCTGTGGGACATTTCCTCGATCGGCGCCCTGGACAAGGCCGTCCTCCGCCTGCGCCGCGCCGGCGCCGAGGTCACGGTCGAAGGCCTGAACGAAGCCAGCGCCACCATGGTCGACCGTTTCGCCGCCCATTAGGGCGACGAGGCGGCCTCGATCGGCCTTCATGATTTACAGTGCGTCCCGATACCTTGCGGACAAATGGAACGGGAGTCCCTTCATGATCGACCATATCGGTTTCGGCGCCTCCGACCTTGCCCTCTCGCGGGCATTCTACACGGCGGCCCTGGCGCCGCTGGGCATTACCGTCGTCATGGCGGTGACGGCCGAGGAAACCGGGGCGGAGGGGCATGTCGGTTTCGGGGCGGCGGGCAAGCCGTTCTTCTGGATCGGATCCGGCCGCGCACTGTCGGGCGGGCTGCATGTCGCGTTCACGGCGCCCGACCGGGCGACGGTCGACCGTTTCCACCAGGCGGCGCTGGCGGCCGGCGGGCGGGACAATGGCGCGCCGGGCATCCGCGCGCATTACCACCCGAATTATTATGGCGCCTTCGTGCTGGACCCCGACGGCAACAATGTCGAGGCGGTGTGTCACCGCCCCGAGGCCTGAAGAGCCCGCGATTGACAGTTTTTCCTGCCCGATATAAATCTGATCCAAATATAGGGCAGAATGATCGATGCCGACAACCGTCGATGAAATATTGGAGGATGTCTTCCTTCAGTTGGTGCCCCGTGCTGATAAAAGTCGGCTCCGTCTGTTGTTGGGGTTCTTCGCTGAATACTGGCTGCGTGTGTTCAAGTTGCGGATATCGCTATATGATGGCGATATCGAATTGGCGACCATATCCGACGCCGTCGGATTCAACAGCACTGTTCACATGTTTTCGACCATTCGCGGTCTCGAGGTTTTTTCCGATCTGACGGTGATGGTCGGCGATGCGCAACAGGGCTGCACGGCGCAGATGATCGCGGAGATCACCGGCCTGCCGCGCGAGACGGTGCGGCGCAAGCTGAAGAAACTGGTGGAGTCCAACTATCTCACCACGACGGAAGACGGGCGTTACATCTACCGCCCCGGTGTCCTCCTCGAGGAGCCTTACCTCAGCGCCATATTGGAACTCGAACGGATCACGCTCGAATTCATCAATCGCTGCCTGGCGACCGGCGTCGGCGATGTGAAGGTCATCCGCTCCAGGGACGACGCCCCGGGCGACGGTCAGTAGCGCAGGGTCGCCGTGACCCCGAGCATCAGGGGATCGCCCGGAACAACGACTGTTCCGCCGAGATTCAGCGGCAGCGAAGCCTGGGCCGTGTCGTAATTCACGTCGAACAGATTGTTGGCCCAGAGGGCCAGCGACCAGCGCCGGTCGGCCGAGCGCAGACCGACTTTCAGATTGGTGATGCCCCGGCCCTTGACCCTCGTGTAGTCGGAACTGGCCTCGGTCTTGTAGGCCGAGACATAGTTGAAATCGCCGCCGATGAAACCTTCCAGGTCATCGCCCCGCCAGGAGCCCAGCGGCCTCGTGTAATCGAAGCCGACCGCGGCGGTCCAGCGCGGCGCGCCTTCGAGCTCATGCCCCGCGAGATTCACCACGCAGGCTTCGCCTGACGAGACATGGACATCCGGCGGGCAGGGCGCGTCGGGATAGGATTGAATCTCGGTCTCGTTATAGGCGAGGCTGGCCCTTATGCCGAGGGCTGGGGAGATCTGTAGCGCGGCATCGATTTCGGCCCCCCGGGACCGGACCCGGCCGACATTGGACAGATAGCTCGCCAGGGTATCGCGGTCGAATTTCACCGCCTGATAATCCCGCAACTCGGTCCAGTAGAGCGTGCCGTCGACGCTCAGCCGGCCGCCGAGGAGGCGGGTCCTGACACCGAGCTCCGCCGTGTCCGCCGTCTCGGCCGCGACTTCCCGGCCGGGTCCCGGGCTGAGCGCGGCGAAATTGATGCCGCCGGGCTTGCCGCCCCTTGCATAGGAAACATAGGCCGAGACCCCCTCGGATATCTGATGCGCGAGGCTGATGCGCGCGGAAAGTCCCCCGTCGGTGCGGGAGTCCCGCCAGGCATCGGGCCGCGCGATCTGGTCCCGCACCAGCGACGCGATGGGATCCGGCAGGTTGCCGCCGCCGCCTTCGAGATATTGCCGGAATTCCCCGCTCTTCCGCTCCAGCGTGTAGCGCAGGCCTGCGCTCAGCGCCGTGTCATCCGTGATGTTCCAGGTGGCCTGGCCGAAGGCCGCGACGCTCGCGGTATCGACGCTCGAGGCCTGATAGACGTGAAGACCGTCGATCGCCGCCCGGATCGCAGGCTCCAGCAAGGGGCCGAGCAGCGGCGGCAATGTCGGCACGATCAGGATCGAGGCCGCGTCGGCGCCGAATTCCTGGTCCTGCAGGCTGTCGACATGCTGCCAGAAGGCCTGAAGCCCGAAGACGTGATCGACCACGCGCCGGCCGGTGGAGGCAAGGCGCAGATCCTGGCTGAACTGTTCCTGGTCGTAGGACACGCCGAACTGGTTCAGCACCGCCAGGGCCGTGTAGTCGCTGTCGGTACGCGGGGCATAGGCCTGACTGCGCCAGGCGGTGAGCGAGGTCAGCTTGTAATCCGGTAAATACCATGTGGCTTCGGACAGCACCCCGCCCTGATGGGCCTGGGCCTCGACCCGCGCATTGACGTCGGTCTGTCGCCGGCGGGCGCCATCCGTCGGCTCGGTGTAACCCACCCCGAGCTGGCGTTCGCGCGAATTGTCGGGAAAGTCGCTGCCGTCGGCCTGGGTCTCGATATTCTGGCCCGGCAGCTGGACGCAGCAGTCGATATCCTGCTCGCTCCTGTCGGCGACGATCCTCAGGCTGAAATCATCCGTCGGCTCCCAGAGCATCTGGGCGCGCAGTCCATAGTCGTTGGTCCCGTTCAGGCGGTCCGCCGCCTCCGACCCGGGATTGATGTTCTCGACCGCGCCTTCGCGCTCGGCATGGGAGACGCTGAGGCGGAGGGCCAGCGTGTCCGAAACCGGTCCGGTCACCATGCCGGTGGCGCGGAAATAGCGGTCGCTGCCAATGCTCAGCGAAATTTCGGCGCCGGGTTCGAAAGACGGCCGCGCCGTCAGCACGTTCAGGGCGCCCGCCACCGTGTTCCGGCCGAACAGGATGTCCTGCGGGCCGCGGATCAGCTCCACCCGTTCGAGGTCGAACATGTCAAAGGACAGGGACGCCGGCCTTGGATAATAAATGCCATCGACGTAGAGCCCGTTGGGATTGTCCTGGGATTCCGTCGCGGGAACCGCGCCGATGCCCCGGATGGCGATGGTCGAATTGCGCAGGCTGGAGCTGACGGCGATCGCATTCGGCATCCGTCCCACGAGACGCATCAGGTCGCCCTCGGCGTCCTCGACCTCCTCGCTGTCGGCGACGCTTTTCGATAACGGCGGCTCGCCCTGGTCTTCACCGGGGGCGGGGGCGGTCACCACGACCGGGCCGAGCAGCTCGGCGCCGGCATCGAGGGACTGTTCGATTTCCCCGCGGGAGAGGGGAGCGGGATCATCGGCCCAGGCCGCCTGCCACGAGGCGGCAGCGACGAGCCCGACGGCAAGGACGCGTTCGCGCCGATTGATGGACAATGCTTCCCCCGGACCCCACGCCCCGCCGATCGCCGACGAGGCCCCCCGTCCGGATCATACAACACAGCCTCCGCCGGCAATCAAGGCAGCAGCACGGTCGAGCCCACCGTCGCCCGGGATTCCAGCGCCCGATGCGCCGCGACCGCATCGCCGAGGGCGAAGTGCTGACGCACATTGGTGCGGATCACCCCGGTGGCGACGAGATCGAACAGGGCGGCCGCCGCCTCGTCCCGCTCCCCCTTGTCGGCGATATAATGGAACAGGGTCGGCCGCGTCAGATAGAGCGAGCCCTTGGCCGACAGAATTCCCGGATTGAAGGGCGGCACCGGCCCGCTGGCATTGCCGAAACTGACCATCAACCCGCGCGTCGCCAGACTGTCGAGGGAGCCGTCCCAGGTATCCTTGCCGACGGAATCATAGACGACCGAAACGCCCTTGCCGCCGGTCAGCGCCTTCACCCGCGCCGCCACGTCTTCCGTCCGGTAGAGGATGACCTCGGAAGCGCCGTGTTCCCGGGCGAGCTCGGCCTTCTCGGGCGAGCCGGCGGTGCCGATCAGCCGCACCCCCATGTGCCGCGCCCATTGGCAGGCGATGAGGCCGACGCCGCCGGCCGCGGCGTGGAACAGCACGGTCTCGCCCGCCTGCACACGGTAAGTGCGATGCAGGAGATACCAGGCGGTCAGGCCCTGCAGCATCAGGGAGGCGGCCTGTTCGTCGGTAACCCCATCCGGCACCTTCATCAGAAGATCGGCCGGATAGTTGCGATGGCTGGCGTAGGACCCGATGGGCGTGAGGCAATAGGCGACCCGGTCGCCGGCGACGAGACCGGTTACCCCCGGGCCGACATCCTCGACGACGCCCGCCGCCTCCAGTCCGATGCCGGAAGGCAGGGGCAGGGGATAGAGACCGCTGCGGTGATAGCAGTCGATGAAATTGACCCCGATCGCGGTCTGGCGCAGGCGCACCTCGCCCGGGCCGGGCGGCGGCAGCTCCACCGTCTCGAGCACCATCACCTCCGGCCCGCCGGCCGAATGAATGCGGATCGCCTGCGCCTCGCTCATCGTCTCGCCCCTCAGACCAGATGCTGCCGGAAGAAGGCCAGGGTCCGATCGTTGGCGAGATCGGCCGAGGCCTTGTCATAATGCGCGCCGCCGATGCGGGCGAAGGCATGGTCCTGCCCGGCATAGGTGTGAAGCGTGACCAGCGGGTTGCCGCCCAGCCCCTCGGCCATCTTCGCCTGCGCCTCGGGCGGCACGAAGCCATCCTTCTCGGCGATATGCAGCATCAGCGGCTTCCTGATGCCCGGGGCGAGGTTCAGCACCTCGTTGATGCCGACACCGTAATAGCCGACGGAGGCATCGACCGGTGTTTCCGCCGCCGTCCGATAGGCCATGTGCCCGCCGAGGCAGTAACCGACGGCGCCGACCTTTCCCGTCGTCCCCGAAAGGCCGGCCGCGACCGCCCGCGTCGCCTCGATATCCGCGATGCCCTTGGCGCGGTCGAAGGCGCCGAAGAGCGAGAAGGCCCGGTCCCATTCCGCCTTGGTCTGGTCGGTGATGTCGATACCCGGCTCGATCCGCCAGAACAGGTCCGGACAGATGGCGACGAAGCCTTCGCCCGCCAGCCAGTCGCAGACGCCGCGCATGACCGCGTTCACGCCGAAGATTTCCTGGATGACGACGATCGCCGGGGCGGGCGCGCCACCCGCCGGCCGCGCCACATAGGCCGAGAAACTGCCGCCGTCCGTCGCTGCGATGGTGATGCTCGATGCCGTCATCGGAACCTCCCTGATTTGTGATGGGATGCTAGCGCCCGAAAGCGACCTTGTCATGGCATCCCGTCACGGGAGCATCCCGTCGCGGGGGCATCCCCCCGGTGGGGCATCCCGTCGACAAGTCCGGGCCAAGCCACTAGCATGGCGGCGTATCGGCGGAGGCGGGGCATGGCGCGACGGGTCACGGTGGTTGTGGCGGGCATTCTCGCCGCCCTGTCCCTGACGCGCGCCGCGCGGGCGGACGAAGCGCCGTTGGTCGACAGCAGCGAGATCCGCGAGCACCTGGCCCCCGGCAGCCCGCCGCTCTATTTCAACAGCGATTCGGCGGATGTGACCTTCGGCGAGGCGGTTTCCCTCGACCTCGTCATTGACGAAACGGGATCGGTTACATCGGCGAAACCGAGCCAGGGCGACGACGAATATTACGACCGCGCCGTGCAACTGGCCATGTCCCTCCACTTCCGCCCGTTCGAGCGCGGCGGCAGGAGCGTCGCCGTCACCGGCCCCCTGGACCTGCCGATCTTTCCCCGGCCCCGGCCGGCAGCCGATCGGCCGTTTCCGAAGGCGGCGGCCGCCGAGACCGAGATTTCCATCGAACACACCGCCTGTTTCGGCGCCTGTCCGATCTACACCGTCACCATCGGGGGCGATGGCCGCGTCACCTATGACGGCGGCTTCAATGTCGCCTTCGCCGGCCGGGTGGAGGAGCGGGTCGACCCCGTCGCCGTCGCCGCCCTGATCGAGCAGTTCCGCGCCGCGCAATTCTTCGGCCTCGAGGATCGCTATGCCGCCGGCGTGACCGACCTGCCGTCGACCGTGCTGCGCCTGCGCCTGGGCAAGACGGAAAAGACCGTGGTCGACTACGCCGGTCTCTACGACGGCATGCCGCCGTCGGTCATCGAGCTGGAGCGGGCGGTGGAAACCTTGGCGCGCAGCGCGCGCTGGGTCTCCGGTGGCGCGGAAATCGCCGATGAACTGAGGGCGGCCGACTGGGACTTCCAGGCCCCCGCCGCCGCCGGGGCGCTGGCCTGCAGCATCCGCCCCGGGGCTGGACCCTTCATCGGTGCGCTTCTGACGCGGGGCGTCGCCCCGACGGGTTCCTGCCGCGGCATCTTCGCCCTGACCCTGGCGGCGCAATACAGCGACGGTGACGTGGTCGACCGCCTGCTGGCGGCCGGTGCCCTCGACG
>NZ_JBAQRT010000128.1:0-2395 GCF_049306435.1 Zavarzinia sp. | reverse complement strand
GCCTCGGGCTGGTCGCCGCGCTGGCGGCTGGCGGCATCGGCGCCGCGGCCCTGGCGCGGGCGGGCTTTTCCCCCCATGGCTTCGCCCTCGTCGTCATGGGCGGGATCGGCAGCGCCATCCTCGCCTTCGATCTCAGTCACCGGCGCATTCCCAACGAATGGTCGGCGGCGACGGCGCTGCTTGGCCTGATCGACGCCTTCGCCACCGGCCGTGGCTGGCAGGGTCTCGCCAGCGGGATCGGCGGCGCCGCCTTCCTGTGGGCCTTCGGCGCCGCCTATGCCTGGCTTCGCGGCCGGGAGGGGCTCGGCCTTGGCGACGTGAAGCTGGTCGCCGGCCTCGGCATCTGGCTGGGGCCTGTCGGTCTTGCCCTCTGTTTCATGGGGGCGAGCCTCGTCACCGTCGTCTTCGCGCTGGGCTTTCTGCTCTTCCGGCGCCTCGCCGACGATCCGCCCTTCGGCCCCGGCCTCGTCTCTGCCATGCTGCTGTTGCTGGTGAGCGGCATCGCCCCGATATAGAACGACGAACCCCGAAAGAAGGCGCGCGGCCATGGCGGTACAGATCCCCTTCCGCAAGGACATGAATTTCGAGTACGGCCGGCTGGAAACCGTCGCGCCGGGCCTGCGCCGCATCCTGGCCCGCAACCCCTCGTCCTTCACCTTCCACGGCACCGGCACCTATGTCGTCGGCGAAGGCGATGTCGCGGTGATCGACCCCGGACCCGACGATGCCGAACATATCGAGGCGCTGCTGCGCGGCCTGACGGGCGAGACGGTCAGCCATATCCTCGTCACCCACACCCATACCGACCATTCGCCGGGCGCCGCCCCGCTGAAGGCGGCGACGGGCGCCCGCACCTATGGCCATGGCCCCCATGGCGCCGGCCGGCGCGAGGCGGCGGGCCATCAGGCGGTGCAGGGCGGCGACATGGCTTTCGTGCCCGACGTCCGCCTCGAGGATGATCATGTCATCACCGGCGAGGGCTGGACGATCGAGGCGGTGCACACCCCGGGCCATACGTCCAACCACCTGTGCTTTTCCTGGCGCGAGGCCGGGGTGCTGTTCTCGGGCGATCACGTCATGGGCTGGTCGACCAGTGTGATCATGCCGCCCGATGGCGACATGGGCGACTACATGGCCAGCCTCGCCAAGCTGTTGACGCGGGACGAGACGACCTATTGGCCGACCCATGGCCCCGCCATCACCGAGCCGCATCCCCATGTTCGCGCCTTCATCGCCCATCGCGGCGAGCGAGAGGCGCAGATCATCCATCAGCTGGCCGAGGGGCGGACGAACATCATGGACATGGTCCCCGTCATCTATGCCGGGGTCGACCCCGGCCTGTTCCCGGCCGCCGCGCGCTCGACCTTCGCCCATCTGCTGCATCTTCTCGATCAGGGCAAGGTCGCGGCCGAGCCGGCGGCGACGATCGACGCGCGCTGGCGCCTCGTCTGATCCGATGAGCGAAGGGGGCGACGGCGCCACCCTGATCGACGGCATCGCCTTCTTCGCCGACCTCGGCGACGATGAGCGGGCCGCCGTGGTCGAGCATGGCGAATGGTTCAGCCTGCCCGGTGGCCACATGCTGTTCGCCCAGGGCGAGCCGGGCGACGCGCTCTATGTCGTGTTGCGGGGCGGGCTGTCGGTCGTCCGGGTGGCGCCCGATGGCGTCCGGCGGCGGATCGCCCGCATCGAGGCCGGCGAGGTCGTCGGCGAAATGGCGCTGATCACCGGGCGCGAGCGTTCCGCCTCGGTCATCGCCGAACGGGATTGCGAGATCCTGCGTCTCGACCGCGCCGCCTTCGAAGCCCTGGTCTGCCGCCACCCGGAAGCCATGCTGCGACTGACCCGCCAGATCGTCATGCGGCTGGAGGCGATTCAGGACCACCCGGGCGGCGCGCCGCCGACGCGGCCGCGCAGCATCGCGCTGCTGCCCGCCGGCAATGCCCGCGACTGCACCGCCCTTCGCCGCGACCTCGCCCGGGCCATGAGACTCTACGGCCGAGTCGCGGAAATCGGCGAGACCGAGGGCGGCAATCGCCAGACCGACTGGTTCCACGATATCGAGACCGCCAACGACTATATCCTCTATCAGGCCGACGAGACGGCGGGGCCGTGGAGCCGCCTGTGCCTGCGCCAGGCGGATATCGTCCTTGTCATCGCCGATGCCGACGACACGCGCGCCCTGCACCGTCACCCGCTGGAAGCCGCCGCGCGGGACAGGGGTCTTGGCCTCGAACTCGTGCTGCTGCACCCCCACGACCGGCTGGCCCCCAGCGGCAGCGCGGCCTTTCTGGACGGCCGGATGCTGGCGCTGCATCACCATGTCCGGGTCGGCGACTGGGGCGATTCGGCGCGGCTGGCGCGCCAGATCACCGGCCATGCGGTCGGTCTCGTC
>NZ_JBAQRT010000127.1:0-39395 GCF_049306435.1 Zavarzinia sp. | reverse complement strand
GAACAGTTTCACCTGGGCCTTGGGGCAGATCACGGTGCCGATGTCGCGGCCGTCGATCACGGCGCCCGGGGCGCCCTGCGGCGGGATTTCGGCGAAACGGCGCTGCAGCGCGTCGAGCGCGGCGCGGACGGCGGGCATCACGGCGATGCGCGAGGCCATGCCGCCCGTCGCCTCCAGCCGGAGGTCGGGACTTTGCAGCAGCGAAAGATCGAGCCGCAGGGCGGCCTTGGTCGCCTCGCTCTCGGTCGGATCGGCGACGCCGGCCCGGATCAGGCTGAGGGCGACGCCCCGGTACAGCGCGCCGGTATCGAGATAGGCAAAGCCGAAAGCATCGGCGAGACGGCGGGCGAGGGTGCCCTTGCCGGCGGCGGCCGGCCCGTCGATCGCGACGATGAAGGGCCTTCCCGTCATGACAGGACGGCACCGAGCGACGCCATCAGGCCGCCGAAGTCGGGGAAGGAGGTATCGATCATGTGATTGTCGTCGACCGTCACCGGCTGTGCCGACGCCAGGCCCATGACGAGGAAGGCCATGGCGATGCGGTGGTCCATGTGGGTGGCGACGGTGCCGCCGCCGGGGACAGCGCCCTTGCCCGTGACGATCAGGTAATCAGGACCCGCCTCATGAGCGACGCCGTTGGCGGCGAGGCCGGCGGCGACGGCGGCGAGGCGGTCGCTTTCCTTCACCCGCAATTCGGCCAGGCCCTCCATCCGCGTCGCGCCCCTGGCGAAGGCGGCGGCGACGGCGAGCACCGGATATTCGTCGATCATCGAGGGCGCGCGGCCGGCCGGCACGGTCACGCCCTTCAGTTCGGAATGGCGGACGCGCAGATCGGCCACCGGCTCGCCGCCGGCCACCCGGCGCTCGAGATAGTCGATGCGGGCGCCCATCTCGATCAGCGTGTCGAACAGGCCGATGCGCAAGGGATTGAGGCCGACATTGCGCACGACGATGTCGGAGCCTGGCACGATCAGGGCGGCGACGATGGGGAAGGCGGCCGAGGACGGATCGCCCGGCACCACCACCGGGGCGGCTACCAGCTCGGGCTGGCCGCTCAGGGTGACGTGGCGGCTGCCGTCGTCGGCGTCGACGATGCGCACTTCCGCGCCGAAATGGCCCAGCAGGCGCTCGGAATGGTCGCGGGTCGGCTCGGGCTCGATCACCGTGGTCTCGCCCGGGGCGCACAGCCCGGCGAGAAGGATCGCCGATTTCACCTGGGCCGAGGCGACCGGCAGGCGATATTCGATCGGCATCGGGTTGCGGGCGCCGATCACGGCCATGGGCAGCTTGCCGCCGGCCCGGCCGACGAAACTGGCGCCCATGCGCGACAGGGGCTCGGTCACCCGGGCCATGGGCCGCTTGTTCAGCGAGGCGTCGCCCGTGAAGATGGCGGTGATCGGATGGCCGGCGACAAGACCCATCAGAAGCCGAGCGCCGGTACCCGAATTGCCCATGTCGAGAATGTCGGCCGGCTCGATCAGGCCGCCGACGCCGACACCCTGGACCCGCCAGTGGCCGTCGCCCAGGCGGGTGACGGTGGCGCCCAGCCGGCGCATGCATTCGGCGGTGTGAAGGACGTCATCGCCTTCGAGAAGGCCGGTCACATCGGTTTCGCCCACCGCGACGCCGCCGAGAATCAGCGCGCGATGCGAGATGGACTTGTCCCCGGGGACCGTGACGGTGCCGGCCAGGGCCGGGCTGATCTTGGCGCTTTGGGCGGGCACTTTGGAGCCTTGATGTCCGAATCGACGAGCCGTGCACTTACCACGTCGCCAATCGCTTTGACAGACCGCGCACTTCATGGCAAAGCCAGCCCCTGAATTTTCGCTATCAGGGGAACACCATGGCCAAACCGGAATGGGGCGCGAAGCGGCAGTGCCTCGCCTGCGGCGCGCGCTTCTACGACATGGGTCGCGACCCGATCGTCTGCCCGAAGTGCGAAACCGTCTTCGAGCCCGACGCGGCCCTGAAGATTCGCCGCGTGCGGCCGGACGCCAAGGCCGCCAAGGCCAAGGTCGCGGCAGCGGCGGCCGTCGCCGCCAAGGTGGTCGATGACCTCGACGACGAGGATGTCGACGACGAGGAACGCGTCGCGCCGGTCGACGAGGACGACGAGGAAGAGGATGTCGGCATCGCCGAACTCGATGGCGACGAGGAAGACCTCATCGCCGCCGCCGACACCGTCGATGAAGATGGCGAGACCATCGACGTCGAGGACGCGGTCGAGGACGACGAGGATGTCGACGACACCCTGCTCGATACCGACGACGATCTCGAGGACGAGGATCTCGAGGACGTGGTCGACGCCGACCTCGATCTGGACGACGAAAAGGACCGCTGAAAAAAAGCTCTTGACCGGATCGCGGACCCTCACTATTGTCCGCGCTCCGCAGGGGACGCTACCAAGCGCAAGCAAAACGGTAGCAGAATCAGCGGCTTAGACGGTTTGGGGCCATAGCTCAGTTGGGAGAGCGCTTGAATGGCATTCAAGAGGTCAGGGGTTCGACTCCCCTTGGCTCCACCAACCGTCTGAAGACAAGGCAAGGGCGATCCGCGAGGGTCGCCCTTCTTGCTTTCTGGCCTTCTTCACATCGGGGATGATGGATGAGCGAGCCGAACGCCCAAAAGGCCTTTCCCGTGTCCTGGGAGCAATTGCACCGCGATACCCGTGCCCTGACCTGGCGCCTGACCGCCGGAGAACGGAAATACAAGGCCATCGTCTGCATCACCCGGGGCGGGCTGGTGCCGGCGCTGATCGTGGCCCGCGAATTGAACATTCGCCTGATCGACACGATCTGCATCGCCTCCTACCACGACTACAAGGAACAGGGCGAAAGCCAGATCATGAAGGGCATCGGGCCCGAACTGGCGGAACTGGCGGCCGATGGCGGCAGCGAGATCCTGCTGATCGACGATCTGGTCGACACCGGCAAGACCGCCCGCATCGTGCGCGACATGCTGCCCAGGGCGCATTTCGCCACGGTCTACGCCAAACCCATGGGCCGGCCCCTGGTCGATACTTTCGTGACCGAGGTCAGCCAGGATACCTGGATCTATTTCCCCTGGGACATGGGCCTGTCCTTCGTGCCGCCCATCGTATCGTGAGGGTGAGGGGCCTTGTGCCCGCTACCCCTTGATTTTGGCGGGCCGATCGCCAGATCATAGGGGCGGCGATGCCTTCGGGGTCGCCGCATCATGGCTCGCTCGATCGAGGGGTTCGCTGCATGTCCCGCCTGTCCGTGTTCAACAGTCCATTGCTGCTCGGTTTCGACCATATGGAGCGGGTGCTGGACCGGGTCGCCAAATCGGCGACCGATGGCTATCCGCCCTACAACATCGAACAGACGGGTCCTGATTCCCTGCGCATCTCCCTCGCCGTCGCGGGTTTCGCCCGCGAGGACCTGTCGGTCACGGTCGAGGAGAATCAGCTGATCGTGCGCGGCCGCCAGGCCCAGGACGACGGCAAGCGCGTCTATATCCACCGCGGCATCGCCGCCCGCCAGTTCCAGAAGGCTTTCGTGCTGGCCGAAGGGATCGAGATCGTGCGAGCTGGCCTCGACAACGGCCTCCTCCACATCGATCTGCGCCGTCCCGTGCCGGCGACGGTGGTGCGCACGATTCCGATCGACGGCGATCTGGGGGGCGAAGCCCAGATCCTGGGGCCGGACGAGGGGACGAAGGCGTCCCGCTGAAGCAAACGGGGCTGAAACGGCCCGTTAACCGGGATGTGCCCATGATGGGGCATCCAACGGAGGTGTTGAAATGATTGGTCACACGAATAGTGCCGACATGCGGCACATCAGCCAGGAAGACCTGGCCGGCCTCGGCAGCGGCGCGCTTGTCTATGTCAAGCCCATCGTCATCGACGGCAAGCCGGCGTTCTCGGTCCATGCCGCCGACGGCGCACCCCTGGCCCTGGCCGCCAACCGCGACCTGGCCTTCGCCGCCGCGATCCAGCACGAGATGCAGCCCGTCAGCGTGCACTGACAGCAGGCTCTCAGGTCGAAGTTTGCTTCGGCCTGAGAGAGATGAGGCGGTCGCGCACCGACGAGAAGGCAAAGCCCGTCATGAAGCCGATGACGATCGCCAGCCACGGTTTGTCCCGCGTGAATTCTTCCAGCTTGTGATCGCCGAATCCGATGCTGAAGACGCCGGACCACAGCACGAATGCTGTGACATATCCGACGATCATGACGATGACGAAACGGGCCTTGGGGTCCCAGCGTCCCGGATCAAAGGACATGATGTCGGAATATTGAAGCGCATCCGGGCGGAGCAGGAATTCCGTCAAGGCACCGATGCCGCCACCCGCGGGAATCCACAGGGCGATGACCACGAGGGGCAACCACGAAGGGCTGGTGAACGTCGTTCCGCAAATGGTGACGGGACCCGACGCCACCGTGAGACATAGGGCCCCCAGAATCAGCAAGGGCAGCGACAATCGGGCCACCAGGCGCGTGAATTGCCACATGTACTTGCGACGGCTGGCATAGGCGGCATTGACGATATCGCGCTTCGCCAGTTCGAGATTGCCGCGCCCGATCTCGACCTTGGGCTCAGGCCCCACGATCTGCGCGGCGGCGAAGCCTATCCGCTCGATCAGGAACTTGCGGGTTGCCTTCTCGCGCTGAAAGAAGACGTCGACGCGGCCCGCGGCATCGGAAATGTCATCGACGAGGCGCTGCATGTCCGGCGGAATGGCAGGGCTGCTTCTTGTCCGGTGAAACGCGATCGTGCGCGGATCATCCTTGTCGGGCAGCAAACTATAGGCGGTGAAGGGGGATGCGGCGCCACTCGAGCCGCCGGGCGGTGGCGGTGGCGGTCCCGGTGGTGGTGGTGGCCCCGGTGGTGGCGGTGGTTCGGGGGAGGGTGTCGGCCCTGATGGTTCCGTATCCACGGCGTCCCCCTACCCTAATACGGCCTGTGGCATTCGGGACAGACCTCGTCGGGATCATTGATGATCACATATTGCACGAATTTTTCGGGATCACCTGCCCCGACCGAATCCGCGACGAAATCCTGAGAAGGCACGAGTGCCCCGTCGTTGATCAGGCCGATCAGCGTTTCGATTTCTTGAAACAGGGGGGAGCGCTGCGCTCCGCCCTGAGGCATCCGTTCCTCGATATCACGGATCAGCGCCGTCAAAGAGGTGGGCAGAGCGACGATGTTCGGCATGGTTTCCCCCATAGGAAGTCGCCTATGGGAGAGTACCATTTCCGGGTGGCATCGCAACCGTCGCCACCCCCTTCGGTGATGTTTTCCGCGCAGGGGGCGGCGGCGGGAAGGGGCGCCGAAGGCCCGAACCCGCCAGTGTCACCGCGATCGGATCAATGACGTCAGGCCGCGTGCGGCCTTGCGCTGTCGGTCAGCAGGGAATAGATCGCCTCGACCGAGTCGCCGTGGCGCAGCTTCTCGCAGGTTTCCTTGTCACGCAGCAGGCGCGACACCCGGGCGAGGGCCTTCAGATGATCAGCGCCCGCCCCCTGGGGGGCCAGCAGCAGGAAAATCAGGTCGACCGGCTGCTCGTCGATCGATTCGAAATCGATCGGCTGGCTCAGCCGCGCGAAGAGACCGAACAGACGGTCGATCTCGCTCAGCTTGCCATGAGGAATGGCGATGCCCTGGCCCACGCCCGTGGTGCCGAGGCGTTCCCGCTCGAGGAGGATGTCGAAGATCGTCCGCTCGTGCACGCCGGTAATCGCGGCGGCACGGGCGGACAACTCCATCAGAGCCTGCTTCTTGCCGTTCACCTTGAGATCGGCGATCACGCCCTCAGGGCTGATGATGGTGCTAAGCTCCAAGGGTACTGCCTCACACCGGGGCGCCTGCGGCGCGTTTATTCGGTTCGATCCAGCCGATATTGCCGTCCGGACGCCGATAGACGACGTTGAGGCCACCGTTGGCTCGATTCCGGAACATCATGGCCGGATGCGCGCCGAGATCAAGCCGGAACACCGCTTCGGACACGGTCAGGGTCTCGATTTCAGCCTCGTTTTCCGCGATCACCAGCGGATGATCGTTGCCCTGGGGGAGCGAGCTGTCGTCGCTTTCTTCCGGTTCGGGGGAAAGGATATAGGCGAGGGCCGGCTCCAGGGTGCGCACGGCGCCGTGGTGGTGATTCTTGAGGCGACGCTTGTGCCGGCGAAGACGCTTCTCGATGCGTTCCGCCGCGACCTCGAAGCTCGCGTAGATCTCGGTCCCGTCACCTTCGGCGACCACCGTCAGGCCGGCGCCGAAATGAACGGTGATGTCGGTGCGGAACAGATGCGCCTGGCGGGAGAAGGTCACGGTCGCATCGATCGGGCTGTCGTAATATTTGCCGATGACGGCGCCCAGACGCTCCGTGACATGGGTGCGAAGGGCTTCGCCGATGTCGATTTGTTTGCCGGAGATGATCAGCTTCATGCTTTTGCCTGCGCTTGAGGAAAGGGGCGCTTGGACGTCTCTGCCGCACCGCGGGCGACGCATCGCGTTGCGATGCAAACTCCCCCGAGGACGCATACGGACGACAGATCCGTCCCCTCATACTTACGAGCTAACGCCCCGGGTTTCCAGTAGGCAGCGCGAGGTTAGACCATTTTCCGCCCGGGGCACGCGCGGTCAGCGCCGGCCGATGGCCTTCTGGCGGCGGCGTTCGGTGGACGAGCCGATGCCCATGGCCTCGCGGTATTTCGCGACCGTGCGCCTGGCGATGTCGATGCCGTCGCGCTTCAGCAACTCGACCAGCTTGTCGTCCGACAGAATCGCGTTCGGAACCTCGGCGTCGATCAGCTGGCGCAGCCGATGGCGCACGGATTCGGCCGAATGGGCGTCCGAGCCATCGGTCGAGCCGATGGCGGCGGTGAAGAAGAATTTCATTTCGAACAGGCCGCGCGGCGTCCACACCCATTTGTTGGCGGTGACGCGCGACACGGTCGATTCATGCATGCCGATTTCCTCGGCGATCGCCTTCAGGTTCATCGGCCGCAGATGGGCGATGCCGAAACGCAGGAAGGCATCCTGCTGCCGGACGAGCGACGTCGCGACCTTGAGGATCGTGCGCGCCCGCTGGTCCAGCGCCTTCACCAGCCAGTTGGCCGAGGCGAGACAATCCGACAGATAGGCCTTGTCGTCCTTGCGCGTGGTGTCCGAGCCCGACAGGCGCGCGGCGTAGCGCCGGTCGATCAGTACCCGGGGCATGGTCTCGGCGTTCAACTCGATCAGCCAGTCGCCATCGCTGCCCCGGCGGATGAAGACATCGGGAATGACCGCCTGCACCGGCGCCGTGTCGAAAGCATGACCCGGCTTGGGGTTGAGGGTGCGGATTTCCTTGATGATCTCGATGATCTCGTCCTCGTCGACGCCGGCATGGCGGGCGAGGGCGGAAAGGTCGCGCCGCGCGACGAGATCGAGGTGGCGCAGGACGGCCGCCATCGACGGGTCCAGCCGGTCGGCCTCGCGGCACTGGATCTCCAGGCATTCCTGCAGCGAGCGGGCGAAGACGCCCGGCGGGTCCAGTTCCTGCAGGACGCGCAGCAGGGCTTCGAGCGCGACCTCGTCGATGCCGAGGCGAGCGGCGATATCCGCGCTCGACTCGGTCAGATAGCCGGCCTCGTCGAGGGAATCGACCAGATTGGCAGCCATCAGCCGGTCGGGGCCGGCCAGGGCCAATTCGGCCAATTGCGCCATCAGGTGATCGCGCAGCGAGACGGCGGAAGCCAGACGCTCGTCGCCGGAAAACTCGCTGTCGTCGAAATCGCCGCGCCCGCCGGCGCCGATGCCGGCCCAGTTGGTTTCGGTCAGATCATCCGGCCCCGGCGACGGCTGCGCCGCCCGGTCGGTCACCGAATCGTCGCCGAAGACGTTTTCATAGCCGTCCTGCAGGCTCGTCGCCTGCTGGCCCATGTCTGCCTGGTCGCGGATGTCCCGGTCGATCCCGACCGGCCCTTCGGTCGAAGGGCGCGGTCCGTCCCCGTCGGCCGGGTTATCGGCGGACGGGCGGTCGGCATCGCCACTATCGTCACCGCTGCCTTCGTCACGGGTGAGCAGGGGATTCCGCTCGAGTTCCTGTTCGACGAAGGAGGCAAGCTCGATCTGGCTCAGCTGCAGAAGTTTGATCGCCTGCTGCAGCTGCGGGGTCATCACCAGCGACTGGCCTTGTCTTAGCTCCAGTCGTTGAGCGATCGCCATTGTCCCTACCTGTCAGAGGCTGAACCTGTCACCGAGATAGACGCGGCGGACGCCTTCATGGGCGACCACCTCGTCGGGGGTGCCCTCCATCAGGACCTGCCCCTCGTGAATAATGTAGGCCCTGTCGATCATGTCCAGCGTTTCGCGGACGTTGTGATCGGTAATCAGCACGCCGATGCCCCGGTCCTTCAAATGGCCGATCAGATTGCGGATGTCGTCGACCGCGATCGGGTCGATACCGGCCAGGGGTTCGTCCAGCAGGATGAAGGCGGGGCTGGTGGCGAGGGCGCGGGCGATTTCCACCCGACGTCGCTCGCCGCCCGAAAGCGCAACCGACGATGTGTTGCGCAGGTGGGCGATGGAGAATTCGGCCAGGAGATCGTCCAGCACCGCCTCGCGCCGGTCGCGTTCGGTTTCGACGATCTCCAGCACGGCGCGGATATTGTCTTCGACCGTCAGGCCCCGGAAGATCGAGGCTTCCTGCGGCAGATAGCCGATGCCGAGGCGGGCGCGGCGGTACATCGGCAGGCCGGTCACGTCCTGCCCATCGAAGAAGATGCTGCCGTAGTCGGGCGCGACAAGGCCCGAGATCATGTAGAAGCAGGTGGTCTTGCCGGCACCGTTCGGGCCGAGCAGGCCAACGACCTCGCCCCGCTGCAGATGCAGCGAGACGCCGCGCACCACGGGGCGCTTGTTGTAGATCTTGCCGATCGAATGGGCGACCAGGCCGGTTTCGGCGGCCGGCGCCGTGGTCTCCACCGGCGCGGCGAGCGTGTCCGTCATTGCGCCTTCTGCCCGCCCGTCTTCTGTTCGGGCACGATCAGACCCTGGACGCGACCTTCGCCGCCGGCCGCGCCGCCCCCCGTCATCACGCTGCGCCCGGTGCGCAGGTTGACGGTGAGTTCCTTGCCCTTCAGGACATTCTCGCCGCGGGTCAGGATGACGTTGCCGGTCATGACCACGACCCCGGCGGCGGGGTCGTAGACCGCGCTCTCGCCCTGGGCCGTGTCTTCCCTGGCGGTGACGAAGACATTGCCGCGGGCGACGATCCGCTTGATGCCCGACGGGCCGGCGCCGGCCTCGCCCCCGGCGATATTGCCGCCGGCATAGGTCACCTCGAGGCGGTCGGCGCGCAGGATCATGTCGGCCTGGGTGACCTTGACGTTGCCGACGAAGACGGCGGACGAGCTCTGATCCGTCACCTCGAGGCTGTCGGCCAGGATTTCGATCGGCGCGCTCGAATTGAAATTCAGGCGCGGCGGACCCGGCTGGGTCGCCGTCTGGGCCAGGGCCGCGGGGGTGCCGGTCATCAGGCCCGTGGCCAGAAGCGTGGCAAGACCAAGGACGGTGGCATGGCGCAGGACTCGAACAGCTTTCGTCATTCTCCGTTCCTCGGCTGACCGCTCGCGGGGGCGGCGGGGGGGGATGCGTCCCGCGGCGTGATCACGACCTTGACCTGACCATCGAAGCGCATCACATGGCCGCCATCGCTGGCGCTCATGGCATTGGCCTCGATCTGGCCGGTGGGGCCGAAGGCTATTACCCGCTTGTCGCTCGAAGCCGTGCCTTTGGCAAGGTCGAGACGCACGCTTTCCAGTTTCACCTGGTGTCCGTCGGAAAGTGTGACCGTGACGCCGCCCTCGAGATCGAGGGTTTCCGCCTTCAGGCGGTAGAGACCGGCGGCGGCGATCACATGGACCGGCTTGCCGTCCTCGGTCGCCATGTCGGCCTTGATCTCGCTGAGGGTGACCTGGGTCGGCTCCAGACCGTCGGCGGTCGCCTTGGCGGCGGTCACCGTGTAGGGCCGGCCCTTGTCGTCGACGCCGGTCAGGACCGGGGCGATCATTTCGAGGCCGTCGGCCCTGATTTCGGTGTCGGCCCACGACAGCGCCGCTTCCTGCCGGCTCTCCAGCGACGGCCACAGCAGGACGGCGCCCAGAAGGCCGACCGCGACCAGCGGCAGGACGATTTTCATCAGGCCGACGAAACGGCTGTAGCTGCGGCCGTCCGAGCGGGGATGGGGGGGCTGCACCGACAGGGCCGGTCCCCGCTTGGGCGACAGGGTCGGGCGGGTCATGTCAGGCGACCTTCGCGCGCAGCAGATCGTGGATATGCAGGATCCCGACCGGGCGGCCATTGCCGTCGACGACGAAGAGCGCGGTGATCGCCTTGCTGTTCATGATGAACAGGGCTTCGGCGCCCAGCGCGTTTTCGGTCGTGGTGCGGGGGTTGCGGTTCATCACCTCGCCGGCGCCAAGGGTCAGGAGGCCGGGGCCCATCTTGCGGCGCAAGTCGCCGTCGGTGATGACCCCGACCAGACGCCCCGCCGAATCGACGACGCCGGCACAGCCGAAATGGCCCGAGGTGATGGTCAGGATCACCTGGTCCATGCGGGTCTGCGCCGTGGTCAGTGGAATCTCCTCGCCCCGATGCATCAGCGCGCTGACCTTCACCAGGCTGTCGCCCAGCTTGCCGCCGGGATGGAACGACTTGAACTGTTCGGTGGTGAAGCCGCGCCGCGCCATCAGGGCGACCGCAAGCGCATCGCCGAGGGCAAGCTGCATGGTGGTCGACGTGGTGGGGGCAAGGCCGAGCGGACAGGCCTCCGGCGCGGCCGGCAGGGCGAGCAGGATGTCTGAGGCCAGGGCAAGGGTGCTGGTCGCGCCCGAGGTGATGGCGATCAGGCAGATGCCGTGGCGCCGCGTGTAGGCGACGATGTCGGCCAGTTCCTTGGTCTCGCCCGAATTGGACAGGCAGATCACGACATCGTCCGGCGTGATCATGCCAAGGTCGCCGTGGCTGGCTTCCGCCGGGTGAACGAATTGCGCGGGCGTGCCGGTCGAGGCCATGGTGGCGGCGATCTTGCGCCCGACGAGGCCCGATTTGCCCATGCCGGAAACCGCGACCCGGCCCTTCGACGTGGCGATCCGCTCCACCGCGGCCTCGAAGGCGCCATTCAGCGAATCGGAAAGGGCCGCGAGGCCATCGGCCTCCATGGCGATGACGCGGCGGGCTTCGGCAAGGTCGGTGGAAATAGTGCTCAATTTCATGCTCGCTTGGCGGCCGGTCTTGGTCACGGCCGGGCCGCCGGCCAGGACCCGGAGCAGGAGGTGGGACGCCCGTGGCGCCGAGCCCCGAGCCTAGTGAGCAAATATGTCGACTTCGGGCCAGCCTTCAAGATCGAGCAGGGCCCGCGTCGGCAGGAAGTCATAGCAGGCCCTGGCCATCGCCGTCCGACCCTCGCGGGCGAGCAGGACATCGAACTTGGCCTTCAGGGTGTGAAGGTACAGCACGTCCGAGGCGGCATAGACCATCTGGGCCTCGGACAGGTCCGGGGCGCCCCAGTCTGAGGTCTGCTGCTGCTTCGAGATCTCGATGCCGGCCAGTTCCTTGCACAGGTCCTTGAGGCCGTGGCGATCGGTGAAGGTGCGCACCAGTTTCGACGCGATCTTGGTGCAATAGACGGGGGCCGTCAGCGCGCCAAGGCCATGGTAAAGGGCGGCGATATCGAAGCGGGCGAAATGAAACAGCTTCAGGACCTGGGGGTCCGTCAGCAGCCGCGCGAGATTGGGTGCGGACTTCTGGCCGAGCGCGATCTGCACGAGATGGGCGTTGCCGTCGCCGGAAGAAAGCTGGACGAGACACAGCCGGTCACGATGGGGGTTCAGCCCCATGGTCTCGGTGTCGATGGCAACAACGGGGCCGAGGTCGAGGTCGGCCGGGAGATCGCCCTTATGGAGCGTCACGGTCATGGCGCGGCCTCAATCGGGTGAGGGGGGTCGCTGTGGTGCCCAGGAAAAGACTCGAACTTTCACGCCCTTACGGGCACTAGTACCTGAAACTAGCGCGTCTACCAATTCCGCCACCTGGGCAGGTGCGAGGCCGGGTTGATACCGCTCTGCCCGATGCTTGTCAACGCCCTCATGAAAAATTCTGCTGGCCTCGCCGATTGCCAAGGCAGGGCCGCCCCGGCTAACGTCCGCACCCATATTCCTACAGTAGAAGAGGTCCATCATGGCCGAAGTCGTCGGCATCGCCGGTGAGCAGCTGCGCCAGTTCGTCGCCCGCATCGAGCGTCTGGAAGAAGAGAAGGCGGCCCTCGCCGCCGATATCCGCGAGGTCTACGCCGAAGCCAAGGGCAATGGCTTCGACACCAAGGTGCTGCGCCAGGTGATCCGCCTGCGCAAGATCGACAAGGCCGAGCGTCAGGAGATGGACGCCATCCTCGAGCTTTATCTCGAAGCCCTCGGCATGTTCGAGAGCGGCGTCGGCGACACCGAAGACTGAAGGCCTAAAGCCTTGGCAGCCGGGGGCGCCGCCCCCATATCGCCAACAGGTTCTTGTGACGGGACAGGTCGATGAGCGAAGCGAAGCGGAACGAGGAACTGGGCGTCTTGCCCGAATGGGATCTGAGCGATCTTTACCCGGGCCTCGATTCGCCCGAGCTGGCGGCGGCCTTCGACGAGGCGGGCGCGGCGGTGAAAGCCTTCGCCGCCCGCTATCAGGGCAAGCTCGAATCACTCTCCGGCGACGACGTGGGCGCGGCCCTCGTCGAATACGAAAAGCTGCAGGACCTGATGGGGCGCATCGGCTCCTACTCAGGCCTCGTCTATGCCGGCAACATGGCGGACGAGAAGATCGCCCAGTTCCAGCAGACCGCGCAGGAGAAGCTGACCGATATCTCGAGCGATCTCCTGTTCTTCACCCTCGAGCTGAACAAGCTCGATGACGAGGTGGTGGAAGCGAAGCTCGCCGAATCGCCGGAGCTCGCCCATTACCGGCCCTGGCTGCGCGACCTGCGCGCCTATCGCCCGCATCAGCTGTCCGACGAGATCGAGAAGCTGCTGCACGAGAAATATGTCGCCGGCCGCGCCGCCTGGACCCGACTGTTCGACGAGACCTTCGCCGCGCTGCGCTTCTCGATCGACGGCAAGGAGCTGACCTCGGCCGAGGCGCTGCACCTGATGTCGGACCGCGCTCCCGAGGTGCGGAAGAAGGCGGCCGATGCCCTGTCGGAGGTCTTCGCCAAGAACATCCGGCTCTTCGCCCTGATCACCAACACGCTCGCCAAGGACAAGGAGATCGAGGACCGCTGGCGTCACTATGCGACGCCGGCCTCGGCCCGCCATCTGTCCAACGCGGTCGAGGCCGAGGTGGTCGATGCCCTCGTGACCGCCGTTCGGGCGGCCTATCCCCGGCTGTCCCATCGCTATTACGCGCTGAAGGCCAAATGGTTCGGGGTCGAGGCGCTGAACGCCTGGGATCGCAACGCGCCGCTGCCCGATGGTGACGACCGGACGATTTCCTGGACCGAGGCGAAGGAGACCGTGCTCGGCGCCTATGGCGACTTTTCGCCGGAACTCGCCCATATCGGCAAGCGCTTCTTCGACGCGGCCTGGATCGACGCGCCGGTTCGTCCCGGCAAGTCGCCGGGCGCCTTCGCCCATCCGACCGTGCCCTCGGCCCATCCCTATCTCTTGCTGAACTATCAGGGCAAGACGCGGGACGTCATGACCCTCGCCCATGAACTGGGCCATGGCGTCCATCAGGTGCTGGCGGCGGCGCAAGGGCCCTTGATGGCGGACACGCCCCTGACCCTCGCCGAGACGGCGTCGGTCTTCGGCGAGATGCTGACCTTCCAGGCCCTGCTGCGCAAGGAGACAGACCCCGCCCGCCGCAAGATCCTGCTCGCGACCAAGGTCGAGGACATGATCAACACGGTGGTGCGCCAGACCGCCTTCTACCAGTTCGAATGCCGCGTCCACGACGAGCGCCGCAAGGCCGAGCTGACGGCGGAGCGCATCGGCCAGATCTGGCTGGAGATCCAGAGCGAGAGCCTCGGCCCCGCGATCCGCATGAATCCGGGCTACGAGACCTACTGGTGCTACATCCCGCATTTCATCCATTCGCCGTTCTACGTCTATGCCTATGCCTTCGGCGACTGCCTGGTGAATTCGCTCTATGCCGTCTATGAAGGCGCGGAGAGCGGTTTCCAGCAGAAATATCTCGAGATGCTGAAGGCGGGCGGCACCCTGCGGCACAAGGAACTCCTCGCGCCCTTCGGCCTCGATGCCTCGGACCCGGCCTTCTGGTCCAGGGGCATGGATGTCGTCGCCGGTCTGATCGACCAGCTCGAGGCGATGTAACACGATGACTGACGAGCGGGACGCGGAAGGCAATCGCCTCGCCAGCCGCGCCCGCCGTTACGCGAAGGTGACCAGTGCCGTCGGCGGCATGGCCCTGCGCGAGGCCGGCCGCCGCCTCACCGGCGGCGAGGCCGATTACGCCAGGATCGCGGCCGAGATGCGCCGCGTGCTGGGCGGCCTGAAGGGCCCCCTGATGAAGGTGGCGCAGATCATCGCGACCGTGCCCGACGCGGTGCCCGAGGAATTCGCCAAGGAACTGGCGACGTTGCAGTCGCAGGCGCCCGCCATGGGCTGGCCCTTCGTGCGCCGCCGGATGAGCGCCGAACTCGGCCCCGACTGGCGCGGGCGTTTCGCCGATTTCGCGCAGGAAGCGGTGGGGGCGGCATCGCTCGGCCAGGTGCACCGCGCCACGGCCCATGACGGCACGGCGCTGGCGATCAAGCTGCAATATCCCGACATGCTCTCCGCCGTCGAGGCGGACCTGAAGCAGTTGAAACTCGCCCTGTCGATCCACAAGCGCATGGACGGCGTGATCGATACCGCCGAGATCTACGAGGAAATCTCCGACCGCCTGCGGGAAGAGCTGGATTACATCCGCGAGGCCGCCCACATGCGGCTCTATGCCGAGGTTCTGGGCGGGGAGTCGCATATTCGCGTGCCCCGGCCCCTGGCCGAGCTGTCGACCCGCCGCCTGCTGAGCATGACCTGGCTGGAGGGCACCCCCATCCTCGACTGGAAGGGCGCAGGCGAGGACCAGCGCAACCATCTGGCCGAGGTTCTGTTCCGCGCCTGGTGGCTGCCCTTCGCCCGCCTCGGCGTGATCCATGGCGATCCGCACCTGGGCAATTACACGGTGCTGGGCGATGCCGAAGGCATCAACCTCCTCGACTACGGCTGCGTGCGCATCTTCCCCGCGTCTTTCGTCGGCGGCGTCGTCGAGCTTTATCACGCGCTGCGCACGGGGGATCGCGACCGCGCGGTCCATGCCTATGAGACCTGGGGCTTCCGCGCGCTTTCAGCCGAATTGATCGAGACCCTGAACATCTGGGCGCGCTTCATCTATGGCCCGCTGCTCGACGACCGGGAACGCACGATCGCCGACGGCGTCTCCCCCGCCGAATACGGAAGGCGCGAGATGATGGAGGTCCACGGCAGGCTGAAGGCGCTGGGGCCCCTGCGTCCGCCCCGGGAATTCGTCTTCATGGACCGGGCCGCCATCGGCCTTGGCGCCGTCTTCCTGCACCTCGGCGCGACACGCAACTGGTACCGGCTGTTCAACGAGGCGCTGGAAGGTTTCGATGCCGAATTGCTGGCCGGGCGCCAGCGGGCGGCCCTCGACCGGGCCGGCATTCCCGCGTCCTGACAGTGGTTGATCGCTGGTCCAGAGCGGAATTTGGCTGCATGATATTCGGGGGGCAGGATCGGGGGCACCGCTACTGCCGGATATCATTCGGACAAGGAAACGGACCATGATCTTCGGGCTGTCGGTGCAGGATTTCACACTGCTTCATGTTATTCTTTCCCTGATCGGCATCGGCTCCGGGCTGGTCTGGCTGGTTGGGCTCGTCGCCGGCCGCTGGCTACCGGTCTGGGACGGCGCCTTCCTGATGACGACCGTCGCGACCACGCTGACCGGATTCCTGTTTCCGATCACGGCTTTCACCCCGGCGCTCGGGGTCGGGCTGATCTCGACTCTGGCGCTCACCATCGCGATCGTCGCCCGTTACGCCTTCCATCTGCGGGGCCGCTGGCTGGGGGTGCATGTCGTTTCGGCGGCGCTGGCGCTTTACCTCAACGCCTTCGTCGCCGTGGTGCAGTCCTTCCTCAAGATCGGGGCACTGAACGCGCTCGCCCCCAACGGGAATGAACCGCCCTTCGCCCTGGCGCAAGGGATCGTCCTCGTGATTGTCGCATCGCTCGGCTTCCTGGCCTGGCGGCGGCGGGCGCATCCGTGAAGCCGTCGCCGCCATCACGGACTGACCTTCAGTCCCTGAACTCACCCGGCGCGATGCCGTGGCGGGTCAGCTTGTCGTAGAAGGTCTTGCGCGGCAGGCCCAACTCGTCGATCACCGCGGCCACATTGCCCCGGTGACGTTGCAGCGCCTCGCGCAGCAGCGCGGCCTCGAAGGCGGCGACGCGCTCGGGCAGGGTGCCGCCGGCGGGTGGCGGCGGGGCTTCGTCCGGCACGTCGTCGCCGTCGAGGCCGAGCACCATCCGTTCGGCGAAATGGGCCAGTTCGCGCACATTGCCCGGCCAGTCGTGGGCCAGCAGGCGGCGGCGCAGGGCATCGGTCATTTCGGGCCGGTCGCGGCCGAAGCGGGCGGCGGCCCGGCCTGCGAAATGGCCGAACAGCAGCGGAATATCATCCTGCCGCTCGCGCAAGGGTGGGATGCGCAGGGTCACGACATCGAGGCGATAGGCGAGGTCGGCGCGGAAACCGCCATCCTTGGCCGCCCGGGCGAGATCGATCTTGGTCGCCGCGACCACCCGCATGTCGATGCGCCGCCCTGTGTTACCGCCGAGCGGCGTCACCTGCCGGTCCTCGAGCACGCGCAGCAGCTTGGTCTGCAAGGCCAGCGGCATGCTCTCGATCTCGTCGAGGAACAGGGTGCCGCCATCCGCCAGCTCGATCTGGCCGATGCGTTTCTTCTGGGCGCCGGTGAAGGCGCCGGCCTCGTGACCGAATAACTCGCTGTCGATCACGCTTTCGGGCAGGGCACCGCAATTGAGCGCGACGAGGCGCTTCGCCCGCCGCCGCCCCCATTGGTGCAGCGCCTGGGCGACCATTTCCTTGCCCGAGCCGGTCTCGCCGAGGACGAGCACATCGACATCGAGATCGGCCAGGCTGCGGATGCGGGCGCGCAGGGCCTGCATGGCGGGGCTGACGCCGACCAGCGGCGCCTCGCCCGACGCGGCGTCGAGCGCGGCCTTCAGGGCGCGGTTCTCCAGGACGAGGCGGCGGCGGTCGGCGGCGCGGCGCACGCTCTCGATCAGGCGATCGGCGGGATAGGGTTTGGCGATGAAATCATAGGCGCCTTCGCGCAACATCGCGACGGCGGTTTCGATATCACCATGCCCGGTGATCAGGATGACCGGCAATTCGGCATCGCGCGCCTTCAGGCGGCGGAACAATTCGATCCCGTCCAAACGCGGCATCCGCAGGTCGGTGACGACGACGCCGGGAAAATCGGCATCGATCGCTTCCAGCGCCGAAGCGGCATCGGCGAAGCACTGTACATCGAAACCGGCAAGGCCGAGGCTCTGGGCATTGGCGGCACGGATGTCGGCCTCGTCGTCGACGAAGGCCACGGGGAAAGCGGTGGGGAAGGGCTGGGGATCGGTCATGCGCGGCGCAGCCTCACGGTGAACAGGGCGCCGCCCGCCGGGCCTTCGCCGGCTTCGAGGCTGCCGCCCAGATCCTTGACGATATCGCCCGAAATGACGAGGCCGAGGCCGAGGCCCGCCGGCTTCGTCGTCACGAACGGCGTGAACAGCCGGGCGCGCACCTCGGGCGATAGGCCGGGGCCATTGTCGGCGACGGAGACTTCGACCGTGTCCGCCGTCGCCCGCGCCGCGATGGTGATGCGCGGCACGCCGGGCACGGCGTCGAGGGCATTCTGCAGCAGGTTGACCAGGACCTGTTCCAGCCGCACCGGATTGCCGAGGGCGGCGGGCAGGTCGACCGGAATATCCCCGGTGATCTCCGCCCCCTGGCGCCGCAGCCGGGGGCCGAGCAGGAGGAGCGCGCCGTCGACCACGGCCGACAGGCTGACCGGGCCGGTGGCACGGCCGGCCCGGCGGGCGAAATTGCGCAGCTGGCCGGTGATGACGCCGATCTTCTCGGTCAGGCCGGCGATGAGGCCGAGGTTGGCGCGGGCGGTCGCCGTGTCGCCCCGATCGATGAAGGCGGCGGCATTGTCGGCATAGGAGCGGATGGCGGCGACCGGCTGGTTGATCTCATGGGCGACACTGGCGGCGATCTGGCCGAGAATGGCGAGGCGATTGGCCTGGGCCAGTTCGTCCTGCAACTGCTGGCGTTCCGCGATCTCGCCCGACAGGCGCGTATTGGCGGCGACGAGGTCGCGGGTGCGGTCCTCGACCTCGGCTTCCAGTTCGCGGCGGCGGGCGATGTCCTGGTGCTGGCGCTCGATCGCGCGCTGGCGGCGGCGGAGATAAACCCCGGCCGGCCCGATCACGACGAGACTGCCGAGCAGGGCGAGGAGGGCGGCGGAGATTTCCGCCTGCCGTGTAACGGGCTGGATGCCGCGCAGCAGCATCAGGGTCCAGCTCGTCGTCGGCACCGGGACAGTGGCGCTGACGAAGCGCGCGCCGCCGATCCGCAGCATGTCGCCCGCCCGGTCGGTGACCGGCAGCGGGGCGAGGGGGGCGGCGCCGAACTGGAGCGAGGCGCGCGTCGCCTCGATCGTCGCGGCGTCGAGGGGGCTCAGGGTGTGGAAACGCCAGTCCGCCCGGTCGGTCAGCAGGACGACGCCCTTGTCGTCGGTCACCAGCACCGGATCGCGGTCCGCGGCCCATTCGTTTTCCAGCCCGTTGAATTCGACCTTGATGACGACGACGCCAAGACCGTCGCGCAGGCGCCGGGCCAGATAGAGGCCGGGCTTGTTCGACTTGGTGCCGAGGGCGAAATGCTCGGCCGCGCCGCTCGCCAGCGCCGCCTTGAAATAGGGCCGGAAGTCGTAGCGTTGGCCGACGAAACTGTCGCTCTCGCGCCAGTTGCTGGCGGCCACGGTCACGCCCTGGCGGTCCATGACATAGATGACGCCGACGCGGGTATCGCGGCTCAAGGTCTCCAGCTTGCGGTTCAGGGCGGCGACCACGGGGACATCCCCCGCCCTTGTCAGGGCATCAGCGACATCCGGGTCCTCGGCCAGCACGACGGGGAGGGAGCGGTGTTTCTCGATCTCGGCGCGCAGCACGGCGAGTTTCAGCCGGGCGTCGGTCGCGACCTGCGCCCTGGCCCCCGCGAGGGCGCGGTCGCGTGCCTCGGTGACGGCGAAGACCATGGCGCCAAGGCACAGCAGCAAGCCGACAAGGGCGAAGACCACCCACGCGCGCCTGTGCGGATTTCCGCCCAAGACCATCCTCCCCCTTGTGCGGACTATCGCACGAAGGCCCTGGCCCTTGGCGATTTGCCCCTGATATTTCAATCACTTGGCAAAGTCGTAGCGGGTTTTTCGGGCTGGCACAATGCTTGCGGATGGGAAGCCGTCGTCCGGCGCCGCCGGGCCGGGGCCGAGATGCCGACAAGGCATCCGGCATAACTCAGGGAGGGTTCCCCATGGCAGGTTTCGCGCCGGTCGCCGCTGAACAGCAACGCCGTCCGTTCTATAAGGTGCTCTATTTCCAGGTGCTGATCGCGGTCGCCGCGGGCATCCTGCTCGGCCATTTCTCGCCGGTACTGGGCGCCGACCTGAAGCCGCTGGGCGATGCCTTCATCAAGCTCGTCAAGATGATCATCGCGCCGGTGATCTTCCTCACCGTGGTGACCGGCATCGCCGGTTCCGACAATATGGCCAAGGTCGGCCGCGTCGGCGCCAAGGCCTTCATCTATTTCCTGTTCTTCTCGACCCTCGCCCTCATCCTCGGCCTCGTGGTCGCCAATGTCGTGCAGCCGGGCACGGGGCTGCACATCGATCCCGCCAGCCTCGACGGCAAGGCGGTCGCCGACTATGCCCAGAAGGCGCATGAACAGTCGCTCGTCGGCTTCCTGACGAACATCATCCCGGCGACCGCCGTGGGCGCCTTCGCCTCGGGCGAGATCCTGCAGGTGCTGTTCTTCTCGGTCGTCTTCGGCGTCGGTCTCGCCCTCGCGGGCGAGAAGGGCAAGCCGGTGACGGCGCTCCTCAAGTCGCTGTCGGCCGCGGTGTTCTCGATGGTGAACATCCTGATGAAGGCGGCGCCGGTCGGGGCCTTCGGCGCCATGGCCTTCACCATCGGCAAATACGGCATCGGCTCGATCGCCAATCTTGCCCTGCTGGTCGGCACCTTCTACCTGACCGCGATCCTCTTCGTCGTCGGCATCCTCGGCGTCGTCGCCCGGGTCAACGGCTTCTCGATCCTCAAGCTGCTGCGCTACATCAAGGGCGAGCTTTTGCTGGTGCTCGGCACCTCCTCGTCGGAGTCGGCGCTGCCCCTCGTCATGGACAAGCTGGAGCGGGCCGGGTGCTCGCGCTCGGTCGTCGGTCTCGTCGTCCCCACCGGCTATTCCTTCAACCTCGACGGCACCAATATCTACATGACCATGGCGGCGCTCTTCATCGCCCAGGCGACGGATACGCATCTCGCCCTCGGTGACCAGATCCTGCTGCTGCTGGTCGCCATGCTGTCGTCGAAGGGCGCGGCGGGCGTGACGGGTTCGGGCTTCATCACCCTCGCCGCGACGCTCTCGGTGGTGCCCTCGGTGCCGGTCGCCGGCATGGCCCTGATCCTCGGCATCGACCGTTTCATGTCGGAATGCCGGGCCCTGACCAACTTCATCGGCAACGCCGTCGCCACCATCGTCGTCGCCCGCATGGAAGGCGAACTGGACGCCGACCGCCTCGCCCTCGCCCTCGACGGCCACGCCGTGCCCGGGATCGACGAGGATCTGGACGCCCTGCCCGTGCCCGTGCTCGCCCGCCAGGCCGCCGAATGACCTGACCCGGCCGAGCGTCCCAGCCCCCCATTCCCGGGGCGCGCGGCCGGCAGAAGGCCGGAAGAGGTGCATCTCTTCCGGCCTTTGTCTTGTCCTCGATATAGGGACACGATACCCATTTGCGGCGGGCGGGGCGGTGGTGCAGAGTGGCGCCATGGCCAGACTTCCCCGCGTGGTGATCCCCGGCGTGCCCCACCACGTCACCCAGCGCGGCAACCGTCGCCAGCCCGTGTTCTTCTCCGAGGCGGATTATAGCCTCTACCGCGATCTGGTCGCGGCCTCCTGCCGGGCGGCGGGGGTAGGCTGCCTCGCCTGGTGCCTGATGCCGACAGAGGTTCATCTGGTCCTGACGCCGCCCGACGCGGACGGGTTGCGCGCGGCCCTCGCCGAGGCCCATCGCCGCTACTCCCGCAAGGTGAACGAGGCGCAGGGCTGGACCGGCTATCTGTGGCAGGGCCGTTTCGCCAGCTACCCGATGGACGACGCCCATCTGATGGCGGCCATCCGCTATGTCGAGAACAGCCCGGTGACGGCGGGCCTCGCGGTCAAGGCCGAGGACTGGCCCTGGTCGAGCGCCAAGGCGCATGGAACGGGCAAGGCGGACGGCTTCACCGACCTCGCCACCCGCGCCGGCCCCCACCGCAAGGGGCGCGCGCTGCCGCGTCGGCGGTTCGCGGCCGGTGACCTGCCGGAAGACGAGGTCGAGGCCATCGAGGGGAGCCTCCGCACCGGCCGCCCGCGTGGCGACGACGCCTTCCTCGAGAGGCTCGAGGCTGTGACGGGGCGGGTGTTGAAGCGGCAGAAACCGGGACCGAAGGGGAGGCGGGATTGATTAAGAGCGTTCGCTTTGGGCAGGAGAAGCTTCAGTTGGTGACCGTCCTGAGGCCAGGGAAATAAGCCGAAATGAGGGTATCCGCATCAGCATCAGATTCTAATGCACGACGGACTTGGTTGCTGATTTCCGAGCGATAAGTTTGGATCTTCGGCACCAGCGAGTAGATGCTGGAGTTGTCGATCCTGATGGTTCGTATCTGCCCAACATCAAATGGTATGCTGTCTCCCGTTCGCACGATCTGAACTACCGGTAACCGTGTGGCATGGCGCAATGCCAATTCATAGAAGACGTTCGGATTGTGAAACGATAGATCGGCAATTACTAGCCGCGCTCGCGTGATGTATTCAATAATTTGTCGGGTAATCATTCCCGGTTTATCAATGGTATCGGCTCGGATGACTTTAAGTCCGAAGGCTTCTAGTGCCGGCTCAACTATATTTCCTAGAAATAAATCAGAATGAGCGCGTTGTTCGGACGATTCTTCTCCGATAGGTGTTATGTAAAAACAGGTTGTCTGAAAATCTGCGTGTTCTTGTGTGATAACCTGATTGCGTGGATGTTCATCAGTTTCGTATCCAGTTATTCCAATAGGAGTAGGCTGGATAGAGGCCGGCTTGGACGCTGGAATCATATCGGCTAAATGTTCAACTGTAATGATGCGCTCTGTGCCGGATAATGTTTGGAGGAGCCCGACAAAGCGGAGGTTTACTATGAAGGTATCGACGCCTTCTTCAGCAAAGCCCTCGGTGACTCCTTGTTCCTTTATTGCATCTATCAGAACTGCACGAGCGGGCAATTTAGTGTTTTTGAACCGTTCGTAAAGTTGGTTGAACGGCTCGATGTTTTGGATCGCCAGCTTTACTCGGATGCGCGCCTTCTCGCGCCTAGACGTGCTCTCATCGACCGCTTTCGCTCCGTCGGTCGTGAGTTCTAGATACTCGGCTGAATAGCTTCCCGATATTAATCCATATCGGCTTGCATTTGTTACCAGCATCCGACTCGTTCCGCTCTCTGGAGCTTTTTAGATATCGTCAAAAAGCGTAAGGCGGCGAACTTTCTGGCCACCTCCAACACGCAACAAATCTTGCGCCAGCGACATCGATTCCTCGAAGGATGCCGCCGGGAAAGGCCGTTACGTTCGGGATTTACGCTTTGCCAATACCTCTTCAGGGGTCGGCTTAGAGGAGGGCGTGTCCAGAGGAGGTTTCTGTTGGCGAGGCTTGCGGGTTTTATGAAGCTTGTCGTTCATGGAGTGTAGTGTACCACCTGAAGATGATTTTGACTAAGATTGCTTATGTCCTGAAATCAAGAACATGGCGTGAGTTATCGTCGTTTCCGCGGGGAGTATAGAAATAAAGGGACGCTGTATGTATCTTTCGTCTACTCCAGACAGTGGGCTCGGGAATGATATGCATAATTCCTCAAGCTCCCCTCAACCCTTCCCCGCCGCCCCTCTCGCCCGCTGGGCATAGACGCGGGTGACTTCGGCCATGTTTTCCGTGCCCCAGGTGCAGAGCGGGACGAGGGCCTGGGCCAGGCTGACGCCCAGCGGGGTCAGGCTATAGTCCACCCGGGGCGGGATTTCCCTGTGGTCGGTCCGTTTCACCAGGCCATCGGCCTCCAGCTCCTTGAGCTGCTGGATCAGCATCTTGTCGCTGACGTCGCGCACGGCGCGGCGCAGCTCGCCATAGCGGGTCGGTCCGCCCTGGGCGAGGAAATAGAGGATCAGCGGCTTCCACTTGCCCGAGATCACCCGCAGGGTCGCGTCGAGACCACAGGTGAACCCCGGCAATGTCGGGGTGCAGGAGGGAGCCGGAGGAGGAGCGGCGGGGTCTTCAGTCATTTTTCCCGTACTTACCAAAAGGTGCATACTTGTCCATTGGTAGGGGCGATGCCAGCTATGTGCAACCTCAATGAAGGAGCACATCATGAGAAGGCTGGAAAACAAGACAGCGGTGGTGACGGGCGGCGGCACCGGCATCGGTCTGGCGACGGCCAGGCGCTTCATCGAAGAGGGGGCGTTCGTCTTCATCTTCGGGCGCCGGCAGGAGCCGCTCGATGCCGCGCTGAAGCAGCTGGGCCCCAACGCAAGGGCGGTGCGGGGCTCGGTGACCGACCTCGCCGACCTCGACCGGCTCTATGACGCGGTGAAGGCGGAGCGGGGCGGGCTCGACATCGTCTTCGCCAACGCCGGCACGGGGGACGTGGCCGCGCTCGGCGCGATCACGCCGGAACATTACGCCGCGACCTTCGACGTCAACGTGAAGGGGACGGTGTTCACCGTGCAGAAGGCCCTGCCGCTGCTGTCGGCCGGGGCGTCGATCATCCTCACCGGCTCGACCACCGGGGTGATGGGCACGCCGCAGTTCAGCGTCTATAGCGCCAGCAAGGCGGCAGTGCGCAATCTGGCGCGCAGCTGGGCGCTCGACCTGCGGGGCACCGGCATCCGCGTCAATGTCCTCTCGCCCGGGCCGACGAAAACGGAACTGGCGCTCGAAGTCGTGGGCGAGGCGGCGCTGGCCGCGCTGGGTGCCACCACGCCGACCGGGCGCATGGGCGATCCTTCTGAGACCGCGGCGGTGGCGGCGTTCCTGGCGTCGCCGGACAGCAGCTTCATGACTGGCGGCGAGGTCTTCGTCGACGGCGGCCTGGCGCAGGTCTGACAGGCCCCCACCCGCGCATGAGGGCTTCGACGCCGAAATCGAAGCCCTCGATGCGCACAGCCCCTTCCGAAACACCTTGCCGCGCGCGCCCCGCCGGTCGAACCTTTGGGGGGCGGGGCCGAGTCCCCCGAAAGGGGCTGGGCATGGCGCTGGCGGGCAGGCTTGACCTTGCGACATTGAGGCAGATCCCGCGCGGGATCTGGGCGCTGGGGTTGGTCAGTCTGTTCATGGATATCTCGTCGGAGATGATCCATGCGCTGCTGCCGATCTATCTCGTGACCGTTCTCGGCACCTCGACCCTGACCGTCGGGATCATCGAGGGCATCGCGGAAGCCACCGCTTCGATCACCAAGGTATTTTCCGGCGCGCTGTCGGACTGGCTGGGCAAACGCAAGCTGCTGGCGGTCATCGGTTATGGCCTCGCGGCTTTCACCAAGCCGGTGTTTCCCCTTGCCGCCAGCGCCGGCTGGCTGGTGGCGGCCCGTTTCGTCGATCGGGTGGGCAAGGGAATCCGGGGGGCGCCCCGCGATGCGCTGGTGGCCGATATCGCGCCCGCGCATTTGCGCGGCGCCAGCTTCGGGCTGCGGCAATCGCTCGATACCATCGGCGCCTTCGTCGGGCCGGCGCTGGCCATCAGCCTCATGCTGCTGACCGCGAATGATTTCACCATGGTGTTCTGGGCCGCGGTCGTGCCGGGTTTCATCGCCTTCGCGCTGATGGCTTTCGCCGTGCGCGAGCCGGCGCGACCGAAGGGATTGCGCCGGGTGCGCTTTCCCCTGCACCGGGCGGAGATTCGCCGCTTGCCGGCGGCGTTCTGGATTGTCGTCGCAGTGTCCGCCGTCTTCACCCTGGCCCGGTTCAGCGAAGCCTTTCTCGTGCTGAAGGCGCAGGAGGTCGGCTTTCCGATCGCGCTCGTCCCCGCCATCATGGTGGTGATGAATATCGTCTATGCCCTCGCGGCCTATCCGGCGGGGGTCCTGTCCGATGGGCCTGGCGGACGGGGCCGTGTGCTCGTGGTCGGGCTTGGCCTGCTGATCGCCGCCGATCTGGTGCTGGGCTTCGCCGGCTCGGTGGTCATGACCGCTGCCGGCGTCGTGCTGTGGGGCCTGCACATGGGCCTCACCCAGGGCTTGCTGTCGACGCTGGTGGCCGACGCGGCGCCGGCCGAATTGCGCGGCACGGCCTTCGGGATCTTCAACCTCGTCTCGGGCCTTGCCCTGCTGGTCGCCAGCCTGGTCGCCGGCCTTCTGTGGGACGAGATGGGTTCCCGCGCCACCTTCATCGCGGGCGCCGGCTTCACCGCGATCGCGCTCGCCGGCTTCCTGGCGATCGGGCGGTATTCCCCGCCGGTTGGCAGGGGGGCAGGGGACGGCCCCGACTAACGGCAAGGCTTCCCATTGTCGTCATGCCGGCGAAGGCCGGCAGCTCGAACAGGCAAGGGCGCCGTCTCGTCGCGAGGTCCCGGCCTTCGCCGGGACGACGAGGTGAATGATCGATCTGAAACCGTCTCCCGCTCCTCACTCGCAACCCCCGACATGGATCGCGGCCGCTTCGTCTTCTGGAAGGGGCCGATCACCTCGACCACACGGCGGCCATGGTCACGAGGCAGCCGCTTCCGCCTTGGCGACCCGGGCGCGGGTGCGCATCAGGACCAGTTCCTCGGCGGCGGTCGGATGGACGGCGACGGTGCGGTCGAACTGGGCCTTGGTCGCACCCATCTTCACCGCGATGCCGAGGGCCTGGATGATCTCCGGCGTATCGTCGCCGATCAGATGGGCGCCCACCACCCGGTCCGAGCGCGGCTCGACGATCAGTTTCATGTAGGTGCGGGTGGCCCTTCCGGTCAGCGTGTGCTTCATCGGGCGGAAACCGGCTTCATAGATGTCGACCGTGCCGAAACGCGCGGCGGCCTGTGCCTCGGTGAGGCCGACCGTGCCGATGGCGGGCTGGCTGAAGACGGCGGTCGGCACGTCGTTGTGATCGGCGAGGCCGGGCCGGCCGCCGAACACCGTGTCGGCGAAGGCATGGCCTTCCTTGATCGCCACCGGGGTCAGGGCCAGCCGGTCGGTGACATCGCCGACGGCATAGATATTGGGCACATTGCTGCGGGAATAGAGATCGACTTTCACCTCGCCCTTGGGGCCGAGCTCGACCCCGGCGGCTTCGAGGCCGAGGCCCCTGGTGTTGGGCCGCCGGCCGGTCGCGAACATCACGGCATCGGTCTCGATCGCGGTGCCGTCCGAGAGATGAAGGACGAGGCCGAGCGGCGTCTTGTCGATCGCCGTGGGCGAGGCGTTGAAATGAAGATCGATGCCCTTCCGGGCATATTCGTCGCCGAGGTGCCGGGCGATATCGTCGTCGAAGCCGCGCAGCAGCTGGCCCCTGCGGTGCACGATGGTCACATGGCTGCCGAGACCGTGGAAGATCCCGGCGAATTCGACCGCGATGTAACCAGCTCCGACCACGACGACCCTTTTCGGCAATTCGCCGAGGTGGAACGCCTCGTTCGAGGTGATGGCATGTTCGGCGCCCGGAATATCCGGGATCTCGGGCGTCGCGCCGGTCGCGACCAGGATATGGGCGGCGGTCACCGTCTGGCCCGCGACCTCGACCGTATGGGCGTCGACAAGCCTGGCCCGGCCCTCGATCAGCGTGACGCCCGCCGTCTCCAACCCCTTGAGATAGAGGCCGTTCAGGCGGTCGATTTCCTTGTCCTTGGCGGCGATCAGGGCGCCCCAGTCGAAGGTGACGGGGCCGGTCACGCTCCAGCCATAGGCGGCGGCATCCTCGATATCCTCGCCATAATGCGAGGCATAGGAGAGAAGCTTCTTCGGCACGCAGCCGCGAATGACGCAGGTGCCGCCGACACGATACTCCTCGGCGATGGCGACGCGGGCGCCGTGGCCGGCGGAAATCCGCGCCGCCCGCACGCCGCCGGAGCCGGCGCCGATGACGAAGAGATCATGGTCGAAGGGGTGGGCATGAATGGTCATGATACTGTTCCCGTGCCGCCCGTCAGCGGTCGATGCCGCCGAGGCAGAGGTATTTCATCTCGACGTAATCGTCGATGCCGTGGGACGAGCCCTCGCGGCCGATGCCGGATTCCTTGACCCCGCCGAAAGGCGCGACTTCCGTCGAGATGAGGCCGGTGTTGACGCCGACGATGCCATATTCCAGCGCCTCGCCGACCCGGAAGATACGCCCGACGTCCCGGGCGTAGAAATAGGAGGCGAGGCCGAATTCCGTGTCGTTCGCCATGCGGATCGCCTGTTCCTCGTCGGAAAAGCGGAACAGCGGGGCGAGGGGGCCGAAAGTCTCCTCCCGCGCGACGGCCATGGCGGGGGTGACGCCGGTCAGCACCGTCGGCTCGAAGAAACTGGCGCCGAGGGCGTGGCGCTTGCCGCCCGCCGCGATCTTCGCGCCCTTGGCCAGGGCATCGGCGATATGTTCCTCGACCTTGGCGACCGCCTTCATGTCGATCAGCGGGCCTTGCGTCACGCCCGGCTCCACGCCATTGCCGACCTTCAGCGCGGCGACGGCGCGGCCCAGCTTCTCGGCGAAGGCGTCATAGACGCCGTCCTGGACGAGGAGGCGGTTGGCGCAGACGCAGGTCTGTCCGGTGTTGCGGAATTTCGAGGCGATGGCGCCCTCGACCGCGGCATCGAGATCGGCGTCGTCGAAGACGATGAAGGGGGCATTGCCGCCCAGCTCCAGACTGACCTTCTTCACCGTGCCGGCGCATTGCGCCATCAGCAGCTTGCCGATCTCGGTCGAGCCGGTGAAGGTCAGTTTGCGCACGGTGGGGTTCGAGGTCATCTCGCCGCCGATGGCGGTCGCGGCGCCGGTGACGACATTGAGCGCGCCGGCCGGCAGTCCGGCCCGGATGCCGAGTTCGGCGAGGGCGAGGGCGGAATAGGGCGTCTGGGTCGCGGGTTTCACCACGACGGTGCAGCCGGCGGCCAGCGCCGGGCCGATCTTCCGCGTGATCATGGCGGCCGGGAAATTCCACGGCGTGATCGCGGCGACGACGCCCACCGGCTCCTTGGTCACGATCAGGCGCTTGTCGGCGGCATGGGAGGGGATGGTCTCGCCGTAAATCCGCTTCGCCTCCTCGCCGAACCATTCGAGGAAGGCGGCGGCATAGGCGATCTCGCCCTTGGATTCGGCCAGCGGCTTGCCCTGTTCGGCGGTCATCAGCAGGGCGAGATCGTCCTGATTCGCCATCATCAGGTCGGCGAAGCGGCGCAGGACGATCGCGCGTTCCTTCGCCGTCCTGCGGCGCCAGGCGGGGAAGGCGATGTCGGCGGCGCGAATGGCGCGCGCGGTCTCGGCCCTGCCGGCCTTGGGGACAGTGCCCAGGGTTTCGAGGGTCGCCGGGTTGTTCACCTCGACGACGGCGCCATCGTCCGCGTTCACCCATTCGCCACCGATGAAATTCTGCGTGCGGAACAGGCTGGGGTCCTTGAGCGCGACCATGTCATCCTCCCTTGATCTCGATCTTCATCTTAAGGCCGGGCGGGCCGGCGGCGAAAGCCCCGCCCCCTTTCATCCGGGGCGACAAAGGCGCATATCAGGGCCGTGCCTTTCGAGGAGTTGCCGACCCATGGCCCGCCTTGTCCGCCTCGCGCTCGCCGTCGTCGCCCTGCTTGCCGCCGTCCTGCCCGCAGCGCGGGCCGATCTCGACGTGATCCGCGATCCCGGGGAACTTCAGGCGCGCTTCAGCGACAAGACGGTCTATGGCCGCTTTCCCTCGGGCGACAATTTCCGCGAATATCATGCCCCGGACGGGCGGACGGCTTATTTTCAGCTGCAATGCCTTCACGCCGGCACCTGGTGGGTGACCAGCCTGCCCCAGGACTTCGGCCAGATCGCGGCGGGCACGCCGATCATCTGTTACGACTACCCGACCCTGAACGACAAGGCCGACCCGTCCTGCTTCGCCGTCGGCGGCCCCGTGGGACGGGAGCGATTCTTCCCCATCGGCGGCAATCCCGACTTCACGGGCATCCCCAGCGCGACGGTCGAACGCCTGCTGCCCGGCAATCCCGACAATCTCACCCTCGATCAGGAGGGCTGCCCGGGGGTGTGAAGTCCATATTTTCAGGAACCGGAATATCGCCGTCGTATTGCCGCAAGATACGAACGAAATCCCCCAGTCGATATATTGCCTGTCTCGATTATAATGCTCGCGATTATCAAATTCAATAGACTGATCATTGACGCCATGAGCATTGACCAATAATCTATATTATCTTGAAAGCGCGAAGAAAATGCAAAAATAGATATCGATGGTATGACGATGAGGCAAATAATGGAAATTGTCAGGCGAGGACCGTTGTGTGGAAAAACGATACCCTCATGTGCTATTTTTTCATTTATCATTTTCATGGTTATGAGTAAATCTGATAATAATAGGAATATATAAAATAGAATACCGCAGATAATTCCAGCGTAAATATTTCTCAATACATCAGAATTTATATTAAATCCAAATATTTGCGTTCCATTTGAATTTTCTTTTTCCTTATTAATTTTCTGCTGTATTAGAAATATGGCTTCGGCGAAGGATTTCCCGCCGATCTCGAAAGCAAATGGGCGTAGAGATGATGCCTCCAAAATTCCGGCGATTCCCGGATGAACCGCCTCATAGATATCGAGAGTGCTGGGACCTTCAATCTGGACACGGTCGACATATAATTCGGTCAAAAGTATTGGTCTCGCATCGACCGAATTTTTTAGATGGACCGAGACATTGCACTGATTGAAGGCCCAACCGCACCCGAAGGTCACTCCGACGATTTCTCCTCCTGGCAAAGACGAATCATTCTGCCAGCGTCTTGTGAACCGGCGATAAGCGACGGCAAGTTGCTCCTCATCCGGGATGGAGATCGAAAAATTTTGCTGTCTTGCAATCTTTGTCGCGGCATCGAGGCAAGTGCTGACATTTTCGACGCATGTCAGTGATGTTGGTCCTTTCTCGATACGTACTATGTTTTCTAATTCTAGTACCTTTGATGAATGAATAATTGGCGGACCATCACCTTCTTCTGGAGAATTCCGTGCGACGGTTTCGTCAAATATAGCGCGAATCTTGGTAATGTGTGCGGGGATTGTCTTGATGATCGCCGCTTCGACGGTGTCCGGAAAGATGCGGATTGTTGATAGCAACTGGAGATCCTGGCGTGCTGCTTCGAGAATTTTGCTTTCGTCCTTGGTGAAGGCGAATACGCTCAATGCGAGGCAGAAAAGGAGGAGAGCATTCATGGCACTGCCAATGCTTGCTTCGATCTTTGACGGGTCACGCATCGTGGAATCTTCCTGGAACGCAGAAATACACTCTATGGGTGCATTTGTGCCTTTGCGAGCGCTAAATCATTCTTTCCATGCGGAAATTGGTCAGGACCTGACCGCGTAGCGGCACCCGCCGCTCGGCGATGGCGGTAAAGCCCAGGGCCTCGAACAGGGGCCGTGCCGTCAGGCTGACATGGGCGGAGAGGCCGGGCATTCCGGCGGCACGCGCCGTCTCTTCCACGCCTTGCAGCAGCAGGCGGCCGGCGCCCTTTCGCTGGTGGTCGGGATGGACGAACAGAAGATCGACATGGCCATGGCCGTCGAGCGCGGCGAAGCCCGCGATGGTCTCGCCCTCGACGGCGACGAAAACCCGCTGACGGCCGAGGCGGGCGCCGAAGGCGGCGATGTCGATCTCGTCGGGCGCCCAGGCGCGGACCTGATCCTCGCTGTAGTCGCGACGAGCGACGTTCCGCACGCTGTCGCGGAACAGGGCCAGCAGCGGGCCGACATCCTCGGGCTCGAAGGGCCGAAGGGTGAGGCCAGCCCTGTTTTTCAAAAGCAATTTGAAACTCCTCGCGCGGGTTCCGCCCGACATTTGAGGTGACGGCGCCGCCCGGGCGCATTGTAATCACGGCCTGAATTCAGGAGATTCACCTTGAGCAAACTTCGCATCACGGCCGGCCCCTTCACCTTCGATGCCCGTTTCGAAGAAGAACTAGCACCGCTGACCGTCGCCGCCTTCAAGGCGCAGATGCCCTTCGTCAGCAAGGTGGTGCATGTCCGCTGGAGCGGCGAGGGCGTGTGGATGCCGCTCGGCGACCATCAGTTCGGCGTCGGCTACGAGAATCACACGTCCTATCCGGCGCCGGGCCAGATCATCCTTTATCCGGGCGGCGTTTCCGAGACCGAGATCCTGCTGGCCTATGGCGGCGTGCAATTCGCCTCCAAGGTCGGCCAGCTCGCCGGCAACCACTTCATCACCATCACCAGCAACCTCGACGACGTGGTGAAGCTCGGCAAGATGACCCTGTGGCAGGGCGCCCAGGACATCCGTTTCGAGCTCATTTGATCGTCACCGATAAAGATCGGCCCTTGTCGGCGGCAGTTCCAGCGGGGCGTTCTTCCGGTGGCGGGTGGCGACGGTCTGGAACAGGCGGATCGTGCCGTTCCTGAAGGCGAAGGAGACGCCGGCGAGATAGGCGACCCAGAGGCGGTATTTCGCCTCGCCGACGAGGGCGACGGCTTCCGTCCTGCGGGCCGAGAGGCGCTGGCACCACAGGCGGGTGGTCTGCGCGTAATGTTCGCGCAAGCCCTCGACGTCGTGGACCTCGAAGCCGGCCGCTTCCATGCTCTCGACCGAATGGCTGATATGGTCGAGCTCCGAGCCGGGGAAGATATATTTCAAGATCAGGCGGTTCTCCGGCCGGATCTTGCGGAAACGGCCCTTGTCCGCCTTGGCCCGCCTGGTGATGCCGTGGTTCAGCAGGATGCCGCCCGGCCGCAGCAGGGATTTCAGCTTGCCGAAATAGTCCGGGTAATTGGCGATGCCGACATGTTCGTACATGCCGATGGAGGCGATCTTGTCGAAGGTGCCCGTGAGCAGCCGGTAATCCTTCAATTCGATGGTCACCTTGTCGGCGATGCCGAGGTCCCGCATCTTCCGGGTCGCGAAATCATGCTGATTGGTCGACAGGGTGACGCCATGGGCGGTGACGCCGTAATGGCGCACCGCATGGGCGATCAGCCCGCCCCAGCCGCAGCCGACGTCGAGGAAACGCTCCCCCGGCTTCAGGCGCAGCTTGCGGCAGATGTGGTCGAGCTTGTCGACCTGCGCCTGCTCTATGCCGTTCGACCAGTCGGTGAAGTAACCGCAGGAATATTGCATTTCGGGGTCGAGGAAGAGGCGGTAGAAATCGTCGCTGATATCGTAGTGGAAGCGGATGTAGTCCTGGTCGTGGCGCTGGTCGGAGGTGACGCGCGCCGCCTCGTCGTCGCCGTAAACATGGCTGGAGGCAAGGTCCCCCGGCGCTCGCGCCAGCGCCCAGAGGGAGCGGGCGAGGGTGCCCTTGTCGAGATCGCGCCACTTCAGCTTCATGCGCCGCCGCTGCGCCGCCTCGATGAAGGCGATCAGGTCGCCGCCGACCAGATCGACATGACCTTCGGCGTAATGGATGACGAGATTTTCCAGCGTCGGCCTGCGCAGCAGGCGGCCGATGGTGGCCGCCGAATCGAACACCACCTGATAGCGGGTATCGGCATGGGGGCCGAGCGGGATGACGCTGCCATCCCACAGGCGGACGGCGATGCTGCCGTCGAGTTTGGAGGCGACACTCTCGAACAGGCGGCGGGCGGCAAGCAGACGCCTGGCTTCGGCGGAACTGGTCACGGACGGCGACTCCCCTGGCAACGGGAAAAGTTTGCCATGGGAGGGCGGCAGGTCCAGCCCTTTCAGCCCCCTCCGATCCGTCCTCAGCCGGTGACCGCTCGAAGCGCCCGGTTCCTGCCCGAACGCTTGCCGATATACATGGCCTGATCGGCCAGTTTCAGCAGGGCATCGATCCGGGTGCCGTCGACAGGCGCCAGGGCGTAGCCGATGGTCACGCTGATGCCGTGGAATTCCACCGTCGCGTCGAGGCGCTGGCGGAAGGCGTCGACGAAGCGATCGGCGAGGCGGCCGGCCTCGGCTTCGCTGGCGATCGAGGTCGCGACGACTATGAACTCGTCGCCGCCGAGGCGGCACAGGCAATCGCCCGGGCGGGCGCAGGTGCGCAGGATCGCCGCCACCCGGCGCAGCAGCATGTCGCCGGCATCATGGCCGTGTCGATCGTTCACCGCCTTGAAGCCATCGAGATCGAGGAGATAGACGGCGGCCCCGTCGCCGTCGCGGATACGATCCTCCAGCGCCCCGGTCCGGGCCTCCAGCCCCCGGCGGTTCAGCAGGCCGGTCAATTCGTCGGTCTCGCTCAGAATGCTGAGGCGCAGATGGTCCTCGCGCGCCCTGGCGGACTCCCGGCGCATTTCGTCATCGCGCAATGTCATCACGATCATCCAGCAGACGATATCGATCATGCCGCCCACCTGCATGGCGTGATCGATCAGCGGCGTCCAGGGCAGGAAGCCCCGGTGAAGCGCGATGCCGATGATCGCCGTCGTCAGATGCGGAAACCAGCCGACCAGCGTCCAGGCCGCCGGCCGGTCACCGCGCCGGACCAGCCTGACGGCAAGCGGCATGACGAAGACGAAGGGCAGGGGGCCGAACAGGCTCAGAAGCAGCGCCACGACCTGCTGGGAAATGACGCCGCTGGCGAAGCCCGCGTCAACGACGAGCAGCAGCCCGCCGAAGAGCCGCAACATCAGGGATACGAAGCGCGACAGCCGGCGGATATCCAGCGCCCGGTCAACGAACAACATGCCGCTGGCCGCGCCCATCAATATGAAGAACAGCGCCAGGCTTCCCTTCGGAAGGCCGGAGCCCGGCCACAGATGCTGGGCCGCCAGCCCGAAATAGATGAAGGGAATCATCACCGTCGAGACGGAAAACACCGCGAACCAGAAATAGAGCGGCTCACGCCGCCGAACCCCGACCGCGATGCCATAGAGCGCGAGGCACAGCCCGATGGAAAACAGGGCGCCCTGGATAACCTCCCGCCTCGCCTCCCCGCGCATCAGAACGGACAGGGGCTGCAACGCCAGTGGCGTGATCATCGCGACGTCGTTGAGCTTGCGAAGCCGAATGAAGATGTCATGGGCCCCCGTAGCCCGCAGGGGCAAGGCGACGGCCGCGAAGGGCAGCGCCGCATCCCTGTCGTTGAAGGCGATGCCCTGGCCATAGAGACTGCGGGCGAGGACGCGCCCGTCCCGGACGACGAAAGTCTCGACCTCGTCGATCGGATAATAGCGCAGGGTCAGCCACCAGTCCGTGGCCGGGACCTGCCTGACGTCGAGGCTGATATGCAGCCAGACCGTTTCCGGCCGTATCCCCAGATTGGCGCGCAGACCCCCGGGCGGACCGAAGTCCGGCATCCGGGCCAGGATATCTTCGATGCGCAGGTCATGGGTGGGGTCGGACAGCAGGGTTACCGCCGGCCAGGGATCGATTTCCGCCGAGCCATCGCCAATGGTGATGGCATCCGCGCCCAGCGCCCGATCCGCGCCGAAACTCAGCAGCCACAACGCCGACAGGGCGATGACCGTCAGGCGCCAGACGGACGTGAGCCGAAAATGCATTCGCCGTCGGTATCCCCAATCAGACCAGCGACATCCCGCCGATCGGGCCGGCGCGGAACATCCGGTACAGGACTGCCAGCGATTATGGTCACCAAGTCGCTACGAAGGCGTTAACGCATTCCTAATTCGGCGCCTCGCTATTCCACCGTCACGGATTTCGCGAGATTGCGCGGCTGGTCGACATCCGTGCCCTTGGCGACGGCGGTGTGATAGGCGAGGAGCTGGACCGGGATCGCGTAGAGCACGGGGGTCACGAAGGCATCGACCATCGGCAGTTCGATGATCTCGGCCGCGTTGCGCCCCTCGGTCTCGAGGCCGGCGGTATCGGACAACAGGACGACCCGGCCGCCGCGCGCCAGCACTTCCTGCATGTTGGAAACGGTCTTCTCGAACAAAGGCCCATGGGGGGCGAGGACGATGACCGGCACCGCCTCGTCGATGAGGGCGATGGGGCCGTGCTTCAATTCGCCGGCGGCATAGCCTTCGGCGTGGATATAGGAAATTTCCTTCAGCTTCAGCGCGCCTTCGAGGGCGATCGGGAAGATCGCGCCCCGGCCGAGATAGAGCACGTCCCGCGCCTCGGCCAGCCAGAGCGCGATCGAGCGGATCTTCTCGTCGTGATTGAGGACTTCGAGCGCCCGGGCCGGCACTTCCGACAGGGCGGCGCAGAGCCTGGCTTCCTCGGCCGCGTCGATCTTGTCCCGGCTGCGCGCGACGGCGAGGACGAGGCACATGAGGACGGTCAGCTGGCAGGTGAAGGCCTTGGTGGAGGCGACGCCGATTTCCGGCCCGGCCAGGATCGGCAGCACGAGGTCCGCCTCCCGCGCCATGGAGGATTCGGGGACATTGACGAGGGCGATGATGAATTGCCCCTGGCTTTTGGCATAGCGGAGCGCGGCCAGCGTATCGGCGGTTTCGCCCGACTGGGAAATGAACAGGGCGACGCCGCCCGCCGGCATCGGCGCCTCGCGGTAACGGAATTCCGAGGCGATATCGGTTTCGACCGGCAGGCGGGCGATCTGCTCGAACCAGTATTTGGCGACCATGGCGGCATAGGACGAGGTGCCGCAGGCGATGATGGTCAGGCGCGGCACGGTGTTCCAGTCCGGCCCGCCGGGGGGCAGGCGCGGGCGCCGCGTCGCCGGGTCGAGATAGGTCGCTAGGGCATCGCCGATCACCTGCGGCTGCTCGAAGATTTCCTTCTGCATGTAGTGGCGATAATTGCCCTTCTCGATCATCGCGGGCGACAGCGAGACGGTACGCACGGCCCGGGTCACTTCGCGGTCGTCGGCGTCGAAGACGGTGGCGCCCGCGTGGGTCAGCACCACCCAGTCGCCTTCCTCGAGATAGAGCACCTGGCGGGTCCAGCTTGACAGCGCCATGGCGTCGGAGCCGAGATACATCTCCCCCTCGCCAAAACCAACGGCGAGCGGGCTGCCGCGCCGCGCGCCGATCAGCAGTCCGTCGTGCCCGGCGAAGAGGATGGCCAGCGCGAAGGCGCCGCGCATCAGCTTCAGCGCGGCGGAAACCGCCGCCCGCGGCGTCAGGCCCCGCTCCAGCCCGTCGGAAACGAGATGGGCGACGACTTCCGAATCCGTCTCGCTTTCGAAGACATGGCCACGGGCGACCAGATCGTCCTTCAGCTCGCGGAAATTCTCGATGATGCCGTTGTGGACGACGGCGACGGATTTCGTCGCATGGGGATGGGCGTTGGTCGTCGTCGGCGCGCCATGCGTCGCCCAGCGGGTATGGCCGATGCCGGTCACGCCCGGCAGCGGCTGGTCGGCCAGCAGCTCGGTCAGGCGGGACAGCTTGCCCTCGGCCCTGCGCCGCTCGATCGCGCCATCGACCAATGTGGCGAGGCCGGCCGAATCATAGCCCCGGTATTCGAGGCGGCGCAGGCCATCCACCAGGCGCGAGGCCACTTCGCTTTTGCCGACGATACCGACGATGCCGCACATGGAATCTGGTCCTTTTACCTGGATTTACGCATCAGGGCACGGAAACGGGCGGCCCAGCCCGTTTTGTGCACGGGCCTTGCCCGCTCGATATAGAGATCGTCCGCCGCCACATCTTCCGTGACGACCGAGCCGGCGCCGATGATCGCGCCATCGCCCACGGTGACGGGCGCGACGAGGGCGGAATTCGAGCCGATGAAGGCGCCCGCGCCGATCGTGGTCTTGGCCTTGTTGAAGCCGTCGTAATTGCAGGTGATGGTGCCGGCGCCGATATTGGCCCCCGCGCCCACCTCGGCATCGCCGAGATAGCTCAGGTGATTGGCCTTGGCCCCTTCGCCCAGCACCGTGTTCTTCAGCTCGACGAAATTGCCGACATGGGCGCCCGCGCCGACCTGTGCCCCCGGCCGCAGCCGGGCGAAGGGGCCGATGATGGCCTTGGGCGCGACCTTGGCGCCTTCGATATGGCAGAAGGCGTTGATGCGCACCTCCTCGCCGATGGTGACGCCGGGGCCGAAGACGACCTGGGGGCCGATCACGACATCGCGGCCCAGCACGGTGTCGGCCTGCAGCCGGACCGAGGCCGAGTCTTCGAAACTGACACCCGCTTCCATGTGGCGGCGGCGCAGGCGGGCCTGGAAAATGGCCTCGGCCTCCGCCAGCTCGACCCGGGAATTGACGCCCAGCACCTCGTCCGCCGCGCCTTCGACGACGACGGCGGACAGCCCGTCGGCCCGGGCCAGGGCGACGATATCGGTGAGATAATATTCCTTCTTGGCGTTGTCGTTGCCGATCCGGCCGACGAGGCGGGCCAGATGCTCGCCCGCGATCGCCATCACCCCGGCGTTGCAGAGACCGATCTTCAATTGCTCGGGGCTCGCTTCCCTGGCCTCGACGATGGCCTCGAGGCCACCATCCGTGCCGGTGACCAGCCGGCCATAGGCGCCGGGCACGGGGGGCCGGAAGCCGAGCACGGCGACGGCGACACCCGGGGCCTCCAGCGCCGCGCGGAGGCGCAGCAGGGTTCCGACCTCCACGAGGGGGGTATCGCCGAACAGGACGAGGACGCCGCCGGTGAAGCCGTCGAGGGCGGGCAGGGCGCAGGCGACCGCATGGCCGGTGCCGAGCGGCGGGTCCTGAATCGCGATCTCGGCGCCCGGCAGGCTGTCGGCGACGGCGGACAGCCCGGGGGAGAGCACGACGACCAGCCTGTCCGCGCCGGAAGCCCGGGCCGCGCCGGTCACATGATGGATCATCGGCCGCCCGGCGATGGGGTGCATCACCTTGGGCAGTGCGGATTTCATGCGCGTGCCCATCCCCGCGGCGAGGATCACCGCCGCGGTCGGCAGGGAGGCGGTCGGCAGGGTGATGGTGGCAGGGGCGGACATGGCGCTACTCGGGTTCGGGGCGGATTCGCGAGCGACAAGGTGCCACAGCCGGCACTTGCCGTTACAGTCACCTTTTGTTTCAAAGTTTTGCGCCCACGCGGCACAATGGACCCATCATGTCGTCCTGTGAAATCCTGCCTTTCTCCGCCACCCTGCCCGACACGGTGATTTTCGATCTCGATGGCACCCTCGTCGACAGCGCGCCCGACCTGACCGGCGCCCTCAACGCGACCATGGCCAGCCTCGGTCTCGCCGCCTTGCCCGAGGCGGAGGTGCGCCACATGGTCGGCCATGGCGCCCGCAAGCTGATCGAACGCGGCCTTGAAGCCCATGCGGTGCCGAAGTCGGCGGCCGAGGTCGACGCGCTCGTCGCGTATTTCATTCACCATTACGCTGGCCATGTCGCCGATCATTCGGTGGCTTTTCCCGGGGTGACCGCCACGCTGAACTGGTTGCGGGCCCGGGGGGTGCGGCTTGGCGTCTGCACAAACAAGCCGGTGGTGCTGGCGAAGCAACTGATCATCGCCCTCGAACTCGACGAATTTTTCCCCACCGACGCGATTCTCGGCGGCGACAGCCTGACGGTGAAAAAGCCGGACGGACGGCATCTGATCACCACGGTCGAGGCCCTGTCGGGCGATCTCGACCGCACGGTGATGGTGGGCGACAGCGCGACCGACCTCAACGCCGCGCGGGATGCAGGGGTTCCGGTCGTTCTCGTCACCTTCGGCTATACGCCGATCCCGGCCGAGAGGCTCGGGGCCGATGCGGTGATCGGGCATTTCAGCGAATTGCCCCATGCCCTGACCCTGGTGCTTGACAGGACCGGCGGCCGCCACTAGATATCGCGCCTCGACGAGATGGGCGCGTAGCTCAGCGGGAGAGCATCGCCTTCACACGGCGGGGGTCACAGGTTCAATCCCTGTCGCGCCCACCATCTCGGCCTCCTTCACGACAATTCGATTCACGGCGATCCGGCGTTTCCGCCGACGCGCCGGTCAGGATGCTGGCTTGCGGCTGGGCACCGGCGCGGCCGGCGTCGCGGCCGCGGGCTTTGGCTTGGCGG
>NZ_JBAQRT010000126.1:0-16464 GCF_049306435.1 Zavarzinia sp. | reverse complement strand
GGAAGGCGCCCTGTCCTGATCAAGATTCCGGCCTGCGCCGGAATGACGCCCCCCCCCCTAACCGGCAGATCGGTCGTGGACGTAGGACAGCTTGTTGCCGAAGGGATCGCGGACATAGGCGACGAAGAAATCCGGGCCATAGGCTTCTCGAACGCCCGGGCCGCCCTCTTCCCGCCCGCCGGTGGCGAGGGCGGCGGCATGGGCGCGGCGGACCATGTCGTCGTCCGCGCAAGACAGCGCGACCATGGTGCCGTTGCCGACGCTGGGCGGATTGCCGTCGAAGGGTTTGCAGATGAAGAGCTTGACGCCGCCCGCCCCGGTCCAGCCGGCCCAGCCGCTGTCCGCGTCGGCGAAGCTGCGCTCCGCGCCGAGGACGGCGAGAACCGCGTCATAGAAGGTGAGACTGGCGCCGAAATCCGCGGCGCCCAGGGTGACATAGCCGATCATTGGCCCCTCCGTGAATTGAACAAAACAAGAACACGAAAGCGCCGTCGGGGCAAGGCCGGAAAAGGGGGGCCGAAGCCCCCGCCCCTCAGACCGAGAAATATTTCGCCTGCGGATGATGCAGCACGATGGCGCTGGTCGACTGTTCGGGATGGAGTTGATCCTCGTCCGCCATCTCGATGCCGATGCGCTCGGCGCCGAGGAGGGCCAGCAGCTTGTGCTGGTCGGCGAGGTTGGGGCAGGCCGGATAGCCGAAGGAATAGCGGCTGCCGCGATAGCCCTGCTTCAACATCTTGTCGATGTCGCGGTCATCCTCGTGGGAGAAGCCGAGTTCGCCCCGGATCTTCTTGTGGACATATTCCGCCAGCGCCTCGGCCATCTCGACCGAGAGGCCGTGGAGGTAGAGATACTCCTGATACCGGTTCTCGGCGAACCATTGCCGGGCGATTTCCGACGCCTGCTGGCCCATGGTGACGACCTGGAGACCGATCACGTCCCGCTCGCCACTGGAGACGTCGCGCAGGAAATCGGCGATGCACAGGCCGCCGCCCCGGGCCTGGCGCGGGAAGGCGAAGCGGGTGAGTTCCTTCGCGCCGCTTTCGTCGAACAGGATGACGTCGTTGCCCTCGGCCGCCGCCTTCCAGTAACCATAGACGGCCTTCGGCTTCAGGATGCCCTCGCGCTGGCACTGTTCGACCAGGCGGTTCATGATCGGGCGGATTTCCCGCGCCGCAAAGGCGCGGTATTCGTCGAGCGAGCGGCCCGCCTTCTCATAGCCCCACTGGAACTGATAGAGCATGGTTTCGTTCAGGTAAGGCACCAGCGCCTTCAGTGGCACGTCGTCGATCACCTGCGGGCCCCAGAACGGCGGTACGGGCACGGTTACGCCCCTGGCCAGTTCCTCGCGCCGGACCCGCGTTTCCTCGAAGTCGATGGGTCGCGCCACGGAGGCTTCCGAGGGCGCGCCGATCTTCTTCTGGTTCGAGGGGCGGCCGGCGCGCTTTTCCTGCAACGACTTCAGGTGATCGTCGAAATTATCGTTCACCACGCGCGCCATCAGGTCGAGCCCATCGAAGGCATCGCGGGCATAGGCGACGCGGCCGGCGCCATAGGCGCGGACGCAATCTTCCTCGACATATTTCCGGGTCAGGGCGGCGCCGCCGAGGAAGACCGGGACATCGAGGCCGAGGCGGGTCATTTCCTCGAGATTCTCGCGCATGATCACGGTCGATTTGACGAGAAGGCCGGACATGCCGACGGCATCGGCCTTCACCTTCTGCGCCGCCTCGATGATGGCGCCGACCGGCTGCTTGATGCCGAGGTTCACGACCTTGTAGCCGTTGTTGGTCAGGATGATATCGACCAGGTTCTTGCCGATGTCATGCACGTCGCCCTTCACCGTGGCGAGAACGATGATGCCCTTTTCCTGGCCCTCGATCTTTTCCATATGGGGCTCGAGCCAGGCGACGGCGGTCTTCATCGTCTCGGCCGATTGCAGAACGAAGGGCAGCTGCATCTTGCCCGAGCCGAAGAGTTCGCCCACCACCTTCATGCCGTCGAGCAGGAAGCTGTTGATGATGTCGAGAGGCGGATGGGATTTCATCGCCTCCTCGAGATCGTCCTCGAGGCCAAGACGGTCGCCGTCGACGATGCGCTGGGTCAGGCGTTCCTCCGCCGTCTCGGCGCGGGCCTTCTTCACCGCCTTCTCGCCCTTGCGGTCGGCGAAGAGCGCGATGAAGGCCTGCAGCGGATCGTAACCCTCGGCGCGGCGATCGAAGATCAGGTCTTCCGCGATCTTCACATCCTCGGCCGGGATCTTGTGCAGCGGCATGATCTTCGACAGATGCACGATGGCGCCGGTCAGCCCGCGCTTGATCGCATGATCGAGATAGACCGAGTTCAGCACATGGCGCGCCGCCGCGTTCAGCCCGAAGGAGATGTTGGACAGGCCGAGGATGATCTGCACCTCGGGCATTTCCTTCGCGATCATCTCGATCGCGTCGAGGGTTTCGAGGCCGAGCTTGCGATCGTCCTCGTTGCCGGTGCAGATGGTGAAGGTCAGCGGATCGAACATCAGGTCCGAGGGCGGCAGGCCATGCTGGTTCACCGCGAAATCATGGAGACGCCGGGCGATGCGCAGCTTGTCCGCCGCGGTCTTGGCCATGCCCGCTTCCTCGATGGTGAGGGCGACGACGGCGGCGCCGAATTTCTTCGCCAATTTCAGGCGCATCGCCGCCGGCACCTCGCCATCCTCGAAATTGATCGAGTTGATGATCGGCTTGCCGCCATAGAGTTTCAGCGCGGCTTCCAGGACGGGATATTCGGTCGAGTCGATGACGAGGGGGGCGTTCACGCTGCCGCGCATCCGCGTCACCACCTCGGTCATGTCGGACACTTCATCCCGGCCGACATAGGCGGTGCAGAGATCGAGGGTATGGCTGCCTTCCCGAACCTGCTCGCGGCCCATGGCGACGCATTTGTCCCAGTCATGGGCCGCCTGCGCCTCGCGGAAAGCCTTGGAGCCATTGGCGTTGCAGCGCTCGCCGATGGAGAGATAGGCATTCTCCTGGCGGAACGGCACCTGGGAATAGAGCGAGGCGACCGAGGGCACCCAGTGGAAGCTGCGGCGGGCGGGCGCCGGGCGGCGCTTACCCCCCTCGATCTCGCGCAGCATGGCGTCGAGCGCGCCGATATGGTTGGGGTTGGTGCCACAGCAGCCGCCGACGATGTTCACGCCGTCCTCGAGCACGAAGCGGCGCACCCAGCGCGCCATTTCGTCCGGCGACAGCGGATAGAAGGTCTTGCCGTCGCGAAGTTCCGGCAGGCCGGCGTTCGGCTGCACGGAAATCCGCCCAGGCCAGTTTTCAGACAGGAACTTGACATGTTCCGCCATTTCCTGCGGCCCGGTGGCGCAGTTGAGGCCGATGACGGGCACGTCGAGGGCATGGATCACGGTCGCCGCGGCGGCGATATCCGGCCCGACCAGCAGGGTGCCGGTGGTTTCCACCGTCACCTGCACCATGATCGGCACCTCGCGCCCCAGCTTGGCGCGGGCGATCTTCACGCCATTGACCGCCGCCTTGATCTGCAACGTGTCCTGGCAGGTCTCGATCAGGATGGCGTCGACGCCGCCGGCGATCAGCCCTTCCGCCTGCACGGCGAGCGCGGCTTCAAGGGGGTCATAGGGGATATGGCCGAGCGAGGGCAGCCGCGTGCCCGGCCCGATGGAGCCGAGGACGAAACGCTGGCGGCCGTCATGGGCGAATTCCTCGATCGCCTCCCGCGCCAGTTCGCCCGCGCGCTTGTTCAACGCGAAGGCTTCATCCTGCAAATCGAATTCGGCGAGGGTGATGGGCGAGCCGCCGAAGGAATTGGTCTGCACCATGTCCGAGCCGGCGGCGAGATAGGCGCGGTGGATTTCCCGCACCACATCCGGTCGGGTGCGGTTCAGCACCTCGGTGCAATTCTCCCGCCCGTCGAAATCGCGGACGACATCGAGGCTCATCGCCTGGACGAGGCTGCCCGTGCCGCCATCGCACAGCAGGATGCGATCATTCAGGGCGTCGAGGAACGTGCTCATGGATCTGGTCCTCAGGCGGCGCGCAGGCCGAGAAGGTGACACAGGGCGAAGCAGAGATCGGCCCTGTTCAGCGTATAGAAGTGGAAGTCCTTCACCCCGGCGGCGGCAAGGCCGCGCACCTGTTCGGCGGCGACGGTGACCGCGATCAGTTTGCGGGTTTCCGGGTCGTCGTCCAGGCCTTCGAAATGGCGCGCCATGCTGGCGGGGATGGTGGCCCCGGTGGCGGCGGCGAATTTCACGATCTGCCTGAAGTTCGACACGGGGATGATACCGGGCAGCACCGGCACCTTGATGCCGGCGGCCAGCACCCGGTCCATGAAGCGGTAATAGACGTCGTTGTCGAAGAAGAACTGGGTGATGGCCCTTGTCGCCCCGGCGTCGATCTTGCGCTTCAGATTGTCGAGATCGGCCTGCGCGCTCGCCGCATCCGGATGCACTTCCGGGTAGGCCGCGACCGAGATTTCGAAGTCGGCGATCTTCCTCAACCCCTTCACCAGGTCTACGGCATAATCATAGCCGCCCGGATGCGGCTGATAGGGCGTGCCGGGAATTTGCGAATCGCCGCGCAGGGCGACGATGTGACGAACGCCCGCGTCCCAATAGTCGCGGGCGACGGCATCGACCTCGTCCCTCGTCGCGGCGACACAGGTCAGATGGGCCGCCGCCTTCAGCCGGGTTTCCTCGACGAGGCGCTTCACCGTCGCATGGGTGCGCTCGCGCGTGGAACCACCGGCGCCATAGGTGACCGAGACGAAGCTGGGGTTCAGCGGCTCCAGCCGGCGCACTGTGCGCCACAGCGCCTCTTCCATCTCCGGGGTCTTGGGCGGGAAGAACTCGAAGGAGACATTGAGGGGACCGAGGGGGTCGAGGGTCATGATTCAGGCCCGTTCAGAAGTGGCGGCGGCCGCATGGCGGCCCAGCCAGATGCCGACGCTCAAGGGATCGCCGGTCAGGGTTTCGACAAGTTGGAATTCGAGCTTCGCCTGGCGGCCCCAGGCGGCGACTTCGCGCGGCGAAAAGCCGAGACGGCGGTGGGCATGGCGATCGCGCAACTCCTCCAGCCCATGGGGCAGGAAATCGACCAGCAGGATGCGCCCACCGGGAGCGAGAACGCGCCCGGCCTCGGTGATCGCGGCCTGCGGATCGGCGGCGAAATGCAGGACCTGATGGAACACGACGAGATCGGCGACACCGCCGCCCAGCGCCATGCCGTGCAGGTCGCCGTGGCGGACCTGGCACTGGGAAAGCCCCGCCGCCTCCAGCCGCGCCCTGGCGATCGCCAGCATCTCGTGCGACAGGTCGATGCCGAGGCCGCGCAGGGCGCGCTTGCCGAACAGTTCCAGCATCCGGCCGGTGCCGGTGCCGACATCGAGCAGGAAATCGATTCGCCCCGGCCCGACAATGCGGTCGAGCGCCGCCTCGACTTCCGACTCGGCGACATGAAGGGCGCGGATGCGGTCCCAGCTTTCGGCATTGGCGGCGAAATATTCGGCAGCGGCCTGGGTCCTCGCCTTCAGCACCGAATCGAGCCGGGCGAAATCGCGTGAGGTGGCCGGATCGTCCTGCCGGGCCAGCGCGACGACCTCGGCGGCGAGGCGCGCGCCGATGCCTTCGGCGGCGGGACGGTGGAACACCCAGGCCCCCTCGCGGAAGCGGTCGATCAGCCCGGCTTCGGCCATCAGTTTCAAGTGACGGGACAGACGTGGCTGACTCTGGCCCAGAACCTGGGTCAATTCCGTCACCGTCAGTTCGGCCCTTGCCAACAGCACGAGGATGCGCAGGCGCGTGGCCTCAGCCGCGCCCTTGAGAGCGGACAGCAGGTCGGTCACGGGTTCTGGCCTCGGCACGTCATGCCATACATAAACATATCTTTATGTGTTGTGGCAATGCGCTTCCCGCAGCCCAGCCCCGGCCGTGGGAGATGTTGCCACAATGCGACGAAATCGGATGCAATTGCGCCACCGGTCACAAGCAGGGGCAATTTCCCATTAACCGACCGGGAACCATATGTTACGGAACAGCATGAAGATTGCCTCATGATCGGTGACAGCACCGGTCGGGCAAGCCGGAGGGAACTTCGTGGAACAGACTCGCGACAGCGGCAAGGCACTGGCCATCGTTCGCGGCGGACGCAGCCGCTTCGGCCGCCTCGTGGCGGCCGGGATGACGATCCTGCTCATCGCGGGGGCGATGGGCGGTTGCGCGAACAAGCCACCGGCCAGCGATGTCGAGGCGCGGGCGGAATACGTCAAGCGCAATGACCCGATCGAGCCCCTGAACCGCTATTTCTTCGAAGTGAACCGCTTCGTCGACTACATGCTGCTGAAGCCCTTCGCCGAGATCTACAAGAGCATCGTGCCGACGCCGGTGCAGACCGGCCTCCGCAATTTCCTGAACAATCTGGAAAGCCCGGTCATTCTGGCCAATGACCTGCTGCAGGGCGATTTCGGGCGCGCGAAGGTCACCACGGCCCGCTTCATCACCAATACGATCGCCGGGGTCGGCGGCGTCTATGATTTCGCCAGCCACATCGGCTATCCCCGCCACAGCGAGGATTTCGGCCAGACCCTGGCGACCTGGGGCGTGGATGAGGGTCCTTATCTGGTGCTGCCGCTGCTCGGCCCCCGGCCGCCGCGCGACCTGCTCGGCGTCGGCGTCGACATGGCGCTCGATCCGATAACCTGGGTGCTGATGGCCAATGACGCCGAGGCGATCGGCTATGGCCTGCGCGGCGCCAATATCATCGACGCGCGCGCGCGCAGCGGCCCGGCGATCGACGAGGTCGAGGCGTCGTCGATCGATTTCTACGCCGCGATTCGCAACCTCTATCGCCAGCAGCGCGAAGCCCTGATCAACAACCGCGACGCGGACGCGGCCGACATGAGCGAGGCCGCGCCCCGCTGAACGCGGGGGGAACCGGGGCGCCCTGGTGCCGTTGAGTCCATGAGCGTAATGAAAGGCAAGACATGACGACCCGCCGACAATTCATTGTCCGGCTCGGGGGCATCGGTATCGCCCTTGCGGGGCTCGCCGCCGCCGGCCGGAGTGCAAACGCCGCCGACAGCGCGACCGCCTTCATCGACGATCTCGGTGGCAAGGCGATTTCGACCCTGGCCGACAAGAGCGTGACCGATGCCGAGCGCGAAAGCCGGTTTCGCGCCTTGTTTCTTTCCGCCTTCGACGTCGAGACGATCGGCCAGTTCGTGCTCGGCCGCTATCGCCGCGGCGCCACACCGGAACAGATCGAGGAATTCAACCGCCTCTACGCCGAAGACGTGGTGCGCACCTATTCCCGCCGCCTGTCCCAATATGCCGGCGAGAAGCTGGTGACCCTGGGCAGTCAGCCCCAGGACGACGAAACCGTCGTGCGCAGCCAGATCCTGAGCCCCAGCGGTCAGAAGCCGGTTTCGATCGACTGGCGCCTGTCGAAAGCCAGCGGCGGCTTCAAGGTGGTCGACGTGGTGATCGAGAATCTGTCGATGCGCAGCGCCCAGCGCGAGGATTTCTCCAGCGTGATGAGCGCTGGCGGCATCGACGCCCTGATCGCCGGCCTGCGCAAGAAAAACCCCGCCAGCTGATCCCGGCGGTGCTTTGAGCGTGCTCAAAGCCGGCTTGTGAAAATTTAGCCGCCCCGGCCCCTGTCGGCCGGGGCGGCGCCATGATAACCGGGGCCGATGAACGCGCCGTCGCCCCCTCTTCAGGTCTCCCCCGCCCCGGCCGCCTTTCGGATCGACCGGCGGGAGGCCGTGGCGCTGACCCGGCTGGCCCTGCCCATCATCATGGCGCGCATCGGCCTGACCCTGATGCTGGTCGCCGACAACATGATCGTCGGCCATTTCGGCGCCGGGCCGCTGGCCGCCTTCGCCCTTGGCCTCATGCTGGTGCAGACGGGCCAGATGCTGGGCCTCGGCCTTCTGATGGGCAGCGCGGTCGAGATGGCGGCGGCCTTCGGACGCGACGCCCTCGACGAGGTTGGCCGCATCTGGCGCCGCGCCATCGCCTATGCCGTGGTCATCGGTCTTGCCGGCGTCGCCCTTTCCCATGCCGCGCCCGCGATTTTCATCGCGCTCGGCCAGGAACCCGGCCTTGCCGCCTCGGCCGGGGAAATCGCCGCGCTGTTCGGCTGGTCGCTGCCGCCGGTGCTGATCTATATCGCCAGCATCGGCCTCCTTGAAGCGACCGGGCGACCCTATGTCGGCGTCGTCCTGCTGCTCGTCGCCAATCTCGTCAATCTCGGTCTTGGCCTGCTGCTGGGCCAGGGCGGGCTGGGCCTGCCGGCCCTTGGCGCCTTCGGCGTCACCATGGCGACCCTGGCGGCGCGCCTGCTGCTGGCCGGCGGCGCCCTTGCCTATATCCTTCTGCTGATGCCGGGGCGGCGCTCCCTCGGGCGGCCGCGCTGGTCGGATCATCGCTGGGCCGACGGCCGGCGCCAGCGCCGCATCGGCTATGCCGAGGGGCTCAGTCTCGGCATCGAAAGCGGCGCCTTCGCCGCGATGACCCTGTTCGCCGGCTGGGCCGGGGCGGTGCAGCTCGCCGCCTATACGATCGCGATCAACCTGAACATGCTGATGTTCATGGTCGCCGTCGGCATCGGCGGCGCGGCGGCGGTCCAGGTGTCGCGGGCGCGGGGACGCGGCGATCCGGCGGCCATGGCCCGTTCGGCGGCCACCGCGCTTCTGATCTATACCGGGGTGATGCTGCTGGTCGGTCTGGCCTTCGTGGCGCTGCCCGAGCGCTTCGCCGGCTTCTATACCGGCGATGCCGCCCTGCTGGCGGTGACGATCCCGGTGGTCGCCGGCATCGGTTTCCTGTCGCTGATCGACGGCGCCCAGCGAGTCGTCGCCAATATCCTGCGCGGCTATGGCGACACCTGGCTGCCGACCGCCAGCCATCTGTTCGCCTATGTCGTCGTCATGGTGCCGGCCGGCCATCTGCTGGCCCTCCGCCTGGGGCTTGGCGCCGGCGGCCTTGTCCTCGCGATCGCCCTCGCCTCGGTGGTGGCGACGGGGCTTCTGCTGGCGCGGCTGGCGCGCCTCAAGAGGCGCCCGCGCTGACCCTCACGCGGGCCTGGCCAGCCGCAGGCGCGCCGCCGTCCGGTGCTCGCGCGGGGTGACACCAAAATGGCGGCGGAAATGGCGGCTGAACTGCGCCTGATCGCCAAAGCCCCAGCGATAGGCGATATCGGCGATGGCATCACCGCGCGCCGGCTCCTCCAGCTGGGCGCGGGCGGCTTCCAGCCGGCGCTCCCGGATCCACTGGAACAGGCTGGGGCCGCCATCCTCGGCGAAGAGATCATGCAGATAGCGCACGGAAATGCCGCAGGCCCCGGCGATCCCGCCCGCGCTCAGGGCCGGATCCGACAGATGGCGCCGGATGTAGGCCTCGATCCGGGCCAGATGCGCCTGCCGCACCGAGGATTGCCGGTGATCGAACAGCCGCACCTGATCCTCGAGCGCGACCACGAGAAGATCGATCAGGGTCCGCCCGATCGCGCCGCGCACATTGTCCCGGGCATTGGCGACCCGATGCGGGGCCAGCCGGGTCATGTCATGCAGCAGACCGCCCGCGCCCTGACCGGCATCGATCACCAGGGCGGGAATGAGATCGATGGCGCGCAGGCGCGGCTTGATCGCCCGCAGGGGCACCCGCATCACCCACATTTCGTTGACGGCGTCGGCCTGGGTGAAGAGCGAAGGCCGGTGGCTGCGCTCCACGAGGCACTGGTTGCGGCGGCAGACGAGATCGAGCCCGTCCTGCGAATAGAGAAATTCCGACCGCGTGGCGAAGGAGAGCAGCAATATCTCCTCCTCGTCGGCGGCGACATGATGTTGCTCGCGCCGGTAGGCCACCGGCCCCGACGTCATATAGGCGACGGAGACATCGCCGAAATCCCAGTTGCGCATCCGGCCGCTGAAATCCGATGGCTGCGCGCTGGCGGTGTCGACGGGAAACAGCACGCTGCTGACCGCGTCCTGCCACGGCTCCAGCTGGCCGCGTGCCGCATAGTCCTGGAACATGACGTCCTCGCCGCGAATGCAATGCAGCATTACTATGAACGGCTTGCGGCGGCGCACAACAGACTTGTCGCTTCCCGCATCAGGAATAGCGGCTTCCGGCACTCCGGTTGGCGCCGAGCGGCCGGACTGACAGGCTCTCCTTCGACCAATTCGCATCCGCGCCCGGTTTCAAGGAGTGTCCCATGGCAAAGCGTTTCCACCTCGGCTGGTTCACCAATTTCGCCACCGACGAATGGAATGGCCCGTTTTCCAATGGCGGCGATCCCTGGAACGGCAAATTCTATGTCGAGATGGCCCAGGCGCTGGAGCGCGCCTGTTTCGACTACATCATGTTCGAGGACAAGCTGGCGATTTCCGAAATCTACGGCGGCTCGTCGGAAGCGGTGCTGAAGCATGGCCTCGGCATGGTGCCCAAGGGCGATCCGGCCCCGCTCTGCGCCATGATCGCCGGCGCGACCTCGAAGATCGGCATCGTCGCCACCCTGTCGACCCTCGGCTATCCGCCCTATCTGCTGGCCCGCCTGTGCTCGACCATCGACAGTCTGGCGGAAGGTCGCTTCGGCTGGAACATCGTCACCAGCGCCGAGAACGCCGCCGCGCAGAATTTCGGCCTCGACGAATTGCCCCCGCGCGAACTGCGCTATGACATGGCCTATGAATATCTCGATCTGGTGATCAAGCTGTTCAATTCGTGGGAGCCGGACGCGGTGAAGCGCGACCGCGAAAACGGCGTCTATGCCGATTTCCGCAAGGTCCACACGATCAATCACGAAGGCCGTTTCTTCAAGAGCCGGGGTCCGCTGAACTGCGTGCGCTCGCCCCAGGGCGTGCCGGCGCTGATCCAGGCCGGCGCCTCGCCCAAGGGCCGGGCCTTCGCCGCGCAATATGCCGATGCGGTCGTCGCGGTGAATCAGGGCACCAAGGCGATGAAGGAATTCCGCGACGATATCCGCGCGAGGGCCGCCGCCGCCGGCCGCGACCCGGACGACGTGAAGATCCTCTATCTCATCGCCCCGACCCTGGCCGAGACGGTTGAGGAAGCGCAGGCGAAATATGCCCGCATGGCCTCGGCCCCCAGCTTCATCGAAATGAACCTGTGCCTGATCTCGTCGATCACCGACATCGACTTCAAGGCCTTCGATCTCGACAAGCCCCTGCCCGGCAAGCTGACCACCAATGGCGAACAGGGCTCGCTCGACAGTTTCCAGCAATGGGGATCGGGCAAGACCCTGCGCCAGCTCGTCACCGAAGCCTCGGGCGGCCTCGTCTCCTCGGTCGAGCTGATCGGCACGCCCGAGACCGTGGCCGAGCGCATGGGCGAAGTGATGGAGGAAGTGGGCGGCGACGGCTTCCTGATCACCACCCCGCATCTCGGCGTCAACCGCCGCGTCATCCACGAGGTGACGGATGGCCTTGTTCCCGCCCTGCAGCGCCGTGGCCTGATGCGCACCGAATATGGCGAGAAGACCCTGCGCGGCAACCTGAAAGCCTTCTGATCGCGCCCCCACTCGTCACGCCGACGAAGGCCGGAGTCTCCTTGCACAAGGTCCCGGCCTTCGCCGGGACGACGACTGGGAGGGGGGGGCCGATCACCACGCGCCGCCCCTCATCCTCGTCGCGCCGAGGGTGAATCACCACGCGCGGCCCCTCATCCGCGTCACTCCGGCGAAGGCCGGAGTCTCGCGACGACAGGGGCGCCCCGCCTTGCACAAGGTCCCGGCCTTCGCCGGGACGACGGCGCTGGGGCTATCGGCCGGGGAAGGGCGATTCCTGCGGGGTCGTGTACCAGTCGGGCCGGGGGATGGTCCATTGGTCGCCCCAGATCTGGTTGCCGCCGTCGACATGGACGACTTCGCCGGTGATGAAGTTGCCGCTGGGGCCGGCCAGATGCACGACCAGTTCGGCGACGTCGAGGGCGGTGCCGAATCGGCGCATCAGGTTGGTGTCGGGCATCGCGCGGCGGGCTTCGTCCGGATAGACGTTCATGCCCTCGGTCGCGATGATACCCGGCGCCACGCAGTTGATGCGGATGCCGAGGGGCGCCCATTCGGTGGCGACGGTCTTCGACAGGGCGATGACCCCGGCGCGGGCGGCGCAGGTATGGGCGACGCCCGGCATGCCCCGGCCGACCACGGCGACGATGTTGACGATGGCGCCCGGCGCGCCCCGGTCGCGCCACTGGCGCGCCGCCGCCTGCATCATGTACCAGGTGCCGGACAGATTGGTGTCGACGACGGCGTTGAAGCCCTTGGGCGAGAAATCGATGGCCGCCTGCGGGAACTGGCCGCCGGCGTTGTTCACCAGCATGTCGATGCCGCCGAAGCGCGCCCTGGCCGCGTCGAGAAGCCCCGCGACCGCCTCCGGGTCGCGGATCGACAGGGCGTGTGGCAGAACCTCCGCCCCGGCGCGCTTCAGCAGGTCTTCGGTCGCTTCCAGTTTCTCGGGCTTGCGGCCGCAGATCACCAGCCGCGCGCCGAGGCGGCCCAGGGTGACGGCGATCGCCTTGCCGATGCCGGTGCCGGCGCCCGACACAAGGGCGGTCTTGCCCGCCAGCAGGCCTTCGCGGTAGCTGAGCGGCAGGCTCAGCAGTTCATCGTCGCTGTAACCGAAACGCTCCATCACGCCTGCTCCCCCACGCGGCCCGGCACGAGGCCGGCCGGCACCGCCACCGGCATGTCCATCAGCATCTGCGCCAGGGCCTTGCCCTGCGGGTCGATCCGGATCGAGGCGACACCGCCGCCGCCCAGCGCGTCATGCAGCAGGAAATTCAGGGCATCGAAGCCCGGCAGGTCGAAACGCTCCACCCGGCTCGGCCGCAGGTGGCGGAACCAGTGGCCGACCGCCGCCGGGGTCAGGGCCGCCCTGATATAGGGCAGGTAATCGGGCCGGCGGGCGATGACGCCGATATTGGCGATATCGCCCTTGTCGCCCGAACGGCCGACCGCGAGGGCGATCAACGGCACCGCCACCGCGCCCCCCGAAGCCGCCGCGACGGCGGGCACTTCGGCGGCGGGGATGGCCGGCGCGGGCGGCGGATTGGCGACCTCGATCACCGTCTCGCCCAATGTCACCGTCGCGGGCACTTCCACCGCCGGCCACAGGAAGGAAAAATTGCGGAACACCGGCTGCACCGCCGGCCGCCCGGCATAGAGCCCGGTCAGGCCCTGCGCCGTCGCGGTCGCCGCCGGCGCGACTTCCCGCGCCAGGATGTCGAGACTTTCCGCCTTCGCCGCGCGGGCGCCGAGCTTCAGCACGACCTCGCGCACCGATTTGGCCGCGACGCTGGCGTGGGGACCATAGGTCGCCTCGCTGCCCAGCACTTCGATCGAAGTTTCGAGCAGGGGCGGCAGACCGGCCTCGGCGATCAGGCGGGCGGCCCGCGCGATGATGGCGGCGCCCGTCCGCTCGGCCTTGGCAACGGCATCGCGACCGCCGATGGTCACGGTGCCGATGGTGCGAAAGCCATCGGCATGGGTCGCGCTGACCTTCAGCATCCCGCTGGCGGGCCGGCCCCGCGCACCCGACACGCGCACCCGGTCGGGTCCGTCGGCCACCAGCCGCACATCGCGAAAATCGCAGGTCACGTCCGGCAGGAGATAGGCCGCCGGATCGCCGATTTCATAAAGCAGCTGTTCCGCCGCCGAAAGCGGCGCGATCAAGCCCCCGGTCCCCTCCGGCTTGGTCAGCACGAAACTGCCGTCGGCCGAAACCTCGACGATGGGAAAGCCCATGTCGTCCCAGCCCGGCACCGATTGCCAGTCGGTGAACAGTCCACCCGTCCCTTGCGCGCCGCATTCGATCAGATGGCCGGCCAGCGAGCCCTGCGCCAGACGGTCGCCATCCCGCCAGTCCCAGCCGAAATGATGGACGAGGGGGCCGAGGGTGACCGCCGAATCGACGCAGCGTCCGGTGATGACGATCTCCGCCCCGGCATCGAGGGCGGCGGCGATGCCGCGCGCGCCGATATAGGCATTGGCGGTGACCAGCTTTTCCGGCAGGGCGGCGCCGGTGAACATTTCCCGGACACCCGCGGCGCGAAACTCGTCTTCCCGCGGCTTCAGGTCGTCGCCGGTGACGACGGCGATGCGGAAATCGAGGCCGGCGGCCTTGGCCCGTGCCGCCAGCGCCGCGGCACAGCCCGCCGGATTCATGCCCCCGCCGTTGGAGACGACGCGAATGCCGCGTTGCTTGATCTCGGCCAGATGGGGCGCGATCGCTTCGATGAAATCGGGCACGAAGCCGGCTTCCGGCTTCTTCGCCTTCACCCGGGCCAGCAGCGACAGGGTGATTTCCGCCAGCCAGTCGAACACGAGGACATCCAGCCCGCCCCGCGCGACCAATTGCCCGGTCCCCGCCAGCGAATCGCCCCAGAACCCCGATGCACAGCCGATCCTGAGCGGCTTTGCCGCCTGAACATCCGCCACGCCGTCCTCCTCAAATTGAATTATATTCATTTTGTAGGCACGATAACCGAGAGCGCCGCCTTCGGCAAGGCATGACCCGGGCTCCGCCGATTCCCGCCATGGGAGCTTCGGGGCCTTTACCTCGTACCGATGACACGCGATCATCATGGCCATAAAGTCTTGCCGTCGGTTGCGTCCCCGAATTTTCCGGCGATATGCGCGATTCCGATGGGTGACGGCGACGATGAAGGCTTTTCGGCGAAAGTGGTCCAACCTCGCGATCAGGCCCGTCTACGTCCTGATTTTCGCGGCGACCATTGGCGCTCAGGCCTTTCTCTTCCATATCGACGCCTTTGACCTGCTCCACCACTGGAGCCGCGAACACGAGGATTGGGAAGTCGACGAAATCTTCACGACGCTCAGCGTGCTCTCCTTCGCCCTGATCGCCGTCCTGATCGTGCGCAACAAGGATGTCCGGCAAGCCGAATCCCGGCGCCGGGCGGCCGAAGCCAGGGCCAGCGCCTTTGCCCGCTTTGATGCCCTGACGGGCCTCGCCAACCGGCAGGGCTTCAAGGAAGACGTCGCCGCGTGGCTGTCGGTCACAGGTCCGGCGAAGCTGAAATTCGCGGTACTGCTGATCGACATCGATCACTTCAAGATCGTGAACGATCGTCTGGGCCATGCCGGTGGCGACGAGATCCTGCGGCAGTCGGCAGCGCGCCTGCGCGGCCTGATGGGTTCCGACGATCGGACGGCGGCTCGTATCGGCGGGAACGAATTCGCCATCCTGACCGGGGCCTTGCCCGGGGAAGAGGATGCCATCCGCCTCGCCCGGCGCGTGCTGGCCGTGCTCGGATTGCCGATCCAGCGTGAAGGCCCCTCCACCAGGGTGACGGTCAGCATCGGCATCGCCCTGTTCCCCAGCGACGGCGAGACCGGGGAGCTACTGCTTCAGCAGGCGGAAAGCGCGCTCTATCAGGCGAAGGCGACGGGGCGAAACACCTATGCCCTCTATGACGCCCGTCACCACGCGGCGCTTCACACGCAAAGGGAAACCGAACGGGCCCTGCGCGACGGCCTCGTCCGGGGCGAGATCATGACGCACTACCAGCCGATCTTCGATCTTCGAACCGGACAGCCCGTCTCGGTCGAGGCCCTGGCGCGCTGGGACAAGCCGGGCCACGGACTGGTGGCACCGGGTCTGTTCATTCCGATGGCCGAGGACCTCGGCCTGATCGGCGATGTCTTCAGCCAGGTCCTGCGCGCGGCGGCGGATGAGGCGAAACACTGGCCGCCCGGCATTCCGGTCGCGGTCAATCTCTCGCCGCTGCAGCTTCGCAAGGCCGGCACCGCCGAACTCATCCTGGCCCTGCTCGAGTCGACCGGATTGAGCCCGGCCCGGCTGGAACTCGAAATCACCGAAAGCGCCCTGCTGGCGGATTTCGAGCCGGCGCGGCACTGCATCTTGCAGCTGCGGTCGGCGGGCATCCACTTCGGGCTCGATGATTTCGGCACGGGTTACGCGAACCTGCACCAGCTGCGCGAGCTGCCCTTCGACAAGGTGAAGATCGACCGCTCCTTCATCCAGCGGCTGAGCAATGAAGACAACGCGACCCTGGCGAAGCTGATCATCGACCTTGCCCATGCCCTGCGCATGACCGTGGTGGCGGAAGGCATCGAGACCGAGCTCGAGGCGGACTGGGCGCGCACCCATGGCTGCGACCACGGCCAGGGCTATGGGCTGGCCCGCCCGATGCCGGCCGCGGAGATCCGCCGCCTTCTTGCCCCCGGCCCCCGCAAGCGGACCCGGCCCTGATCTTCAGGCGTCGCCGCGCCGCGCCTTCATCAGCCGCTCTTCAATTTCCAGCACCTGCTTCGGATCGGCGGCGGAACTCGCCTGTTCCCGGGACAGCGCCGCCTCGACCTCGCGGGCCAGCCCGTCGAGCAGATCGCGGGTGCGCAGCGTCAGCCCGATGTCCCCGCGCAGGGCCGCCAGCGCCCGCTCGGCACTGTCGCGGGC
>NZ_JBAQRT010000125.1:0-1866 GCF_049306435.1 Zavarzinia sp. | reverse complement strand
GCAAAACAATTGGGCGGTGACGATCGCTGTGGTGGACGACGGTGGCCATCTGCTCTGGTTGCAGCGTCTGGATGGCGCAGCAGCCCTTTCAGCGCACATTGCACCCGCCAAGGCGCACACGGCGGCCTTGGGGCGTCGCGAAAGCAAAGCTTATGAAGATGTGATCAACGGTGGCCGAAGCTCTTTTCTGAGCGTGCCTGCCATTGGCGGCATGCTTGAGGGTGGCGTGCCGATCGTGAAGGACGGCGTCTGTCTGGGTGCGGTGGGTGTCAGTGGTGTGAAGTCCACGGAAGATGCCCAAATTGCCCGTGCCGGCATTGCCGCGCTCTGAGTGGTTTTGCCCTGGCCCGGAGCTCCCTCCCGGACGCTCATTGCAGCGCGAAATGAATGGGGACGTTGAACCACATGTCCTGCGCCGTGCCGTCGCGCCGGCCGGGCACATAACGCCACGCCATCACGGCGTGCAAGGCGGCCTGGTCGAGGCGGGTGTAACCACTTGATTGACCGATCTCCCCCTGCTGCGGCTTGCCGTCCTTGTCAATAAGTACCCGAATCACCACTTTGCCCTGTTCGCCCAACCTGCGACTGATGGCGGGGTAGGCAGGTGCAGGGTTGTTCAGATAATCGGCGTTGCTGGACGGCAAGACCGTGACTGGCGTGGCCGGCGTTGCTTGGGCCAGGGTTGCTACACCCGTGTGCGCGCTGCGTGCGTTGGCCACCTCGCCGATTTTGTCAGTGATCCCAAGCCCTGTCGTGAGGTTGGTGGCGGGGGTCGAAACCGGCGCGTCGCTTGCCGTGGGTCTGGCTGTTTCGGTTTGTTTTTGCGCCGCAACCAGGCTTGATGTCTTTACTTTGCTGGAGACTGGCCGCGTGGGGCTGGCCGATGGCACGGGCGCGGCTGGCCAAAGGGGTGGGGCGGTGGGTGCCAGCTGGAAGCGCAGGGCCGGCGCGACCACCCCGTCATGATGGGGTGCGAGCTGGAGCCAGCCAAGCAGTGCCACGTGCCCAGCCAGCACGCCCGAAATCAGACAGACCTTGCGCCACAAAACCCGGTTCCCCAATGCTTAATAGGTCATGTGTTCGATGCGCAACTCCTGCAGGATGGTGGTTGCAATTTCCTCGATCGATTTGGTGGTCGTGGACAGCCACTTGATCCCTGAGCGGCGCATCATGGCTTCAGCTTCCTTGACTTCATGGCGGCAATTGGCCAAAGACGCGTATTTGGAGTGCGGCCGGCGTTCGTTGCGAATTTCACTTAAACGTTCGGGCTGGATGGTCAGGCCAAATAGTTTTTTATGATGCGGTTTGAGCGCGGGTGGTAAATCTTGCCGCTCGAAATCTTCCGGAATGAGCGGGTAGTTCGAGGCCTTGAGTCCGTATTGCATGGCCAGATAGAGCGAGGTGGGTGTTTTGCCACTGCGACTGACCCCCACCAGAATCACGTCAGAACGGGCCAGGTCGCGATGTGACTGGCCGTCGTCATGATCCAGTGAAAAATTGATGGCATCAATGCGGGACTGGTATTTCTTGCTTTTGCTGGCATCGCTGAAGCGGCCAATGCGGTGGTTCGACTTGATGCCCAGTTCCTCCTCAAGTGGGTGCACAAAGGTGCCAAACATGTCCATCAGCATGCCATGGCATCCCTGGCTGATGACGGCCATGACCTCTTCATTGGCCAAGGTGGTGAAAACCAGTGGCTTTTTACCCTCAAGCGCGCCGGCCTGGTTGATTTGCCGCACGGCCTGGTGCGCCTTGTCCACCGTGTCGGTAAAGGGCAGTCGGACCCGACGAAAGTCAACTTCAAACTGGTTCAGGATGGCGTGGCCAAAGGTTTCGGCGGTGATGCCGGTGCCATCCGAGACAAAG
>NZ_JBAQRT010000124.1:0-10098 GCF_049306435.1 Zavarzinia sp. | reverse complement strand
GCCTCGGGCCGGGCGCGACCACCGGAGTATCCCGACATGAACAAGATCGATCTCGCCGGCCGCCGCGCCATCGTCACCGGAGGCGCGGGCGGCATCGGCGCCGCCATCGTCGAGCGGCTGGAGCAATCGGGCGCCCGCGTCGCCGTCTGGGACGTGAAGCCCGGGGCGGAAGCGCCGGGCCGTCTGCGCCGCGTCGTCGACATCACCGACGAGGCGGCGGTGGCCGGCGCCATGGCCGAGGTGCTGGAGGCCTTCGGCGGCCTCGATATCCTGGTCAATGCCGCAGGCATCACCGGGCCGACCGGCGCCCTCGAGGATTACGCGCTGGCCGACTGGCGGCGCATCGTCGACATCAACCTGACCGGCAGTTTTTTGGTGACCCGCGCCGCGATCGCGCCGATGAAGGCCGGGGGCTACGGCCGCATCGTCTGCTTCGCCTCGATCGCGGGCAAGGAGGGCAATCCCTTCATGGCGGCCTATTCCGCCTCCAAGGCCGGGATCATCGCCATGGTTCGTTGCCTCGGCCGGGAACTGGCGGAAACCGGTGTCACCGCCAATTGCATCGCGCCGGGCCAGATCGCGACCGACATCCTGAAACAGATGTCGCCCGAAAGCGTGGAGTTCTTCCGCAGCAAGATCCCGATGAAGCGGGTGGGCGAGCCTTCGGAAGTCGCGGCCCTGACCGCCTGGCTCGCCTCGGCCGAATGCAGTTTCAGCACCGGCGCCGTCTATGACATTTCCGGTGGGCGGGCCGTCTCCTGACGCCCCGCCCGTTCCGTTGTCCAGGCGGCGAGGGGCGGGACGATACCGGTCAGATTTCGATCAGCACCTTGAGGGCATTGGTCGCCGCCGCCTTGCCGAAAGTCTCGTAGGCCGACAGGATGTCATCGAGCTTGAAGCGGTGGGTGATCAACTGCTCGGGCTTCAGCGTTTTCGCCTGCACGGTTTTCATCAGCATCGGCGTGGTCACCGTGTCGACGAGCCGGGTGGTGAGCGTGATGTTGTGGGCCCACAGGCGTTCCAGATGAAGGTCGACCTTGGTGCCATGCACGCCAACATTGGCGATGGTGCCGCCGGCGCCGACGATGCCCTCGCAGATGGCGAAGGTCGCCGGGATGCCGACCGCCTCGATCGCCGTGTCGACGCCGCGCCCGCCCGTCAGTTCCATCACCCTCGCAACGGGGTCGCCCTTGGCGGAGTTGATGCCCGCGGTCGCCCCGAAGTTCCTGGCGACCTGGAGGCGGTTGTCGTCGAGATCGATCATGATGATCTCGGCCGGCGAATAGAAACGGGCGGTGAGCAGGGCGGCGAGGCCGACCGGACCCGCGCCGACGATGGCCACCGTCGATCCCGGGCTGACCCTGCCGTTCAGGACGCCGCATTCGAAGCCGGTGGGAAGGATATCGGAGAGCATGACGAGAGCATCCTCGTCCAGGCCCGCCGGGATGGGGTGCAGGCTGGTGTCGGCGTGGGGGATGCGGACATATTCCGCCTGGGTGCCGTCGATCGTGTGGCCCAGGGTCCAGCCGCCGGTGGTGCAGTGGGAATACATGCCGCGCCTGCAATAGTCGCATTTACCGCAGGCGGTGATGCAGGAGACCAGGACATGGTCGCCCTTCCGGAAGGCGCCCACGGCGGCGCCGACGTCTTCCACGATGCCGACGCCTTCGTGGCCGAGCACGGTGCCGGGCTGGCAGGTCGGCACGTCACCCTTGAGGATATGCAGGTCGGTGCCGCAGATCGTCGTCCTGGTGATCTTGACGATCGCATCGGTCGGCGCGGCGATCTTCGGTAGCGGGCGGTCTTCGACGGCCTTCTTGCCGGGGCCGAGATAAACGAGCGCCTTCATGTGTTTCCTCCACGTCGCGGGTTTCTTGGGCGAAGTGACGAGGCAATTCCGGTGCCAACCACCGTAGCCCCGGAAATCAGGGGTTTGAGGGCAAGGGGGCGGACGGAATTCGAACGTCCGAATGGGCGATCCGTCCGATTATCCAACGATCGGCGCGTAACCCCGGGGGCACCGGCGCCGGGCGAAGGGGTGTGCACCTTCCCGCGTGGCCCGGTGCCGGGCGTCGTTTTCGGCGACGCCTCCGGACGGGGGCGCGACCGAAAATCAGCCGTGCGCGCACGCGCCACCCGGTCGCGGTCAATTCCGGAAAATATAGCTAGAACAATGAATTGATGGCTGATTGCCGACCCGAAAAGGGCCCTGGCATGGTGCTTGCTGTTCATCTCCCCAAGGCCAAGGAGCACGGACCGTGTCCCGCTCCAAGAGATGCCCGAGAGACCTTCGGTCCGACCTTGTCGGGGCGACGGTCGCGAGAGACGAATGGGAGGAGTCCTCGAAGATGACCCTGCAGATCAATATCGACAATGGCGGCACCTTGACCGACATCTGCATATTCGCGGATGGCAAGGTCGAGAAGACCAAGGTGCTGACCACGCCCTACGACCTCAGCCGCTGTTTCTTCGAAGGCATTCAGAAGGCCTCGGCTGTGCTCTACGGCGCCGAGGACGTGAAGCGCCTGCTGGAGGAAGTGGATCTCATCCGCTACTCGACCACGCAGGGCACCAACGCCATCTGCGAGCGCAAGGGGCCGCAGCTCGGCCTGGTGCTCGACGCCGGCTCGCGCGATCTGCCGGCGCGCCTGCGGGACCAGGACCCGCAGGTCTGGAACGCACTGGTCGGTGATCGCGTGGTGTTTCTCGATGCCGCGGCGGTGACCGGGGCGGAAGCCGATGTCGACGTGGTGAAGGCGATCAACCAGCTCACCGCGCTTGGCGCCAAGCGCCTGGTGGTAGCCTTCGGCGGCGAGGATTTCCGCGCCCTCGAGGAACGCTTCGCCCGCGTCGCCCTGCGCAAATACCCGCGTCACCTGCTGGGTGCCGTGCCGATCCTCTACGGCTCGGATCTGACCAGCGACAAGGACCAGATCCGCCGCACCTGGACCGCCCTGATCAATTCCTTCCTCCATCCCTCGATGGAAGGCTTCCTCTACAATGCGGAAAACCGCCTTCGCGCCTTCCGCACCAGGAATCCGCTGCTGATCTTCCGCAACGACGGTGATGCCTCGCGCGTCGCCAAGACGGTGGCAATCAAGACCTATTCGTCCGGCCCGCGCGGCGGCATGGAAGGGGTGAAGTCCTATTCCCGGCTCTACGGCTTCGAGGAGACGGTCTCGATCGACGTCGGCGGCACCACCACCGACATCTGCCAGTACAGCCGCGGCACCGTGCCCTCGACCCGGCGCGGCCGTGTCGAGGGTATCGCCGTTTCCTTCCCGCTCTGCGAGATCTGGAGCGCCGGTGTCGGTGGCAGTTCGGTGTTCCGCGTGAAGGAGGGCGAGATCGTCATCGGTCCCGAGAGCGTCGGCGCGGTGCCCGGGCCGGCCTGCTTCGGCCGCGGCGGCAAGGAAGCGACGATCACCGACGCCAGCCTGCTCATGGGGCTGCTCGATCCGGCCTCCTATTTCGGTGGCGACATGGTCCTCGACGGCGAGCGCGCCCGGGCGGCCGTCACGGCCAATATCGCCGAGCCGCTGGGCATCGGCCTCGAAGACGCCCTGCTGCGCATGGGCAGCGCCTTCGAGACGAAGATCGCCGAGGAGTTGCACCGCGTCACCACGATCGGCGATGACACGGTGATGCTGGCCTTTGGCGGCGCCGGCCCGCTCAACGCCTGCGGCGTCGCCGAAAAGGCCGGGATCTCGCGGGTTTCGATCCCCCGGATGGCGGCCGTCTTTTCCGCCTATGGCATCGGCTCCTGCGACATCTCCCAGCGCTATGATGTAACCCTGACCGAGCTTTCGGCCGAGGCTGTCGGAAAGGCGCTCGACATCCTGAAGACGAAAGCCGCGCGCGACATGTTCGCCGAAGGCGTGGCACCGGGCGATTACGCCCTGACCGCCCGCCTGGTCGCCGATTTCGGCGGCGGTCACGAACACAGCCATGTGCTCGAAGGCGACATCGCCATCCCCGATGTGTTCGGGAAGGCGCTCGCCGTCGATCTCGAACTCGACGCCGTGAAACCTCTCCGCGGCCGCGAGGGCGGCTCCGGCCATTTCGAGGCGAACACCGCGGCCAGGGCTTCCGGCCTGCGCCATCCGCTCGGGGCGAACGGACTGCGCGTCGAGACCCCGGTCTACCGTCTCGCGGACCTTCGGGCCGGCGATTTCGCCGACGGCCCGGCGGTGCTCGAGGAAGACTATTTCACCTGCCGGATCCCCGAGGGATGGCGCCTCGTCGTCTCGAACCTCGGCGATGTCCTGCTCACCAGGGAGGGAAAATAACCATGAAGATCCCCATGACCGAATACCTGCGCATCGATCTCGACCGGGAGACCTGGGAGTGCCGCGTCTGCGACCACGAAATCGGCTCCGCGAAGGCGAACTACAAGGAAGGTCTGCTGGTCCACGACCGTGATCCGCGCGAGATCCATCCGCCGATCATCGATCCCGACAAATATCGCTTCACCTTCAGCCCCGATCCGGCCTGGGTCCGCATCCTCGAATTCTGCTGCCCGAATTGCGGCACGCAGGTCGAGACCGAATACGCCGTCCCCGGCCATCCGCCGCTCCACGACATGGAGGTCGACCTGCCGGCCCTGAAGGCGCAGTGGGCGAAGCGGGGCGGGGAGGCCGAGCCCTTCTCCGGCCCGGCGGTGGTTCGCGGCGAGGGCCATGGCCACTGACGGCTCCTCCCCCGGCCCTCTCAAATCCCACCCGGCCGGGTAACTGAAGGGGTGCCGCCCCGCCGGCCGGCCCGAGCTTCCTCGGTGCGGGTCCGGACGCGGCGCGGCGGCGCCCTCTTTTTCGATCGGCGTCTCGCGGCCGCCGCAAGGCGGGTGAGGGGACGTCCCGCCAAAGACACGACGAGCCGAGCGCTCGCATCCTCAAGGGGAGGTCACATGAAACGCGTTTCCGTCGACATCGGTGGCACCTTCACCGACTGCTTCGTGGTCTGGGGTCAGGACTATATCCAGGCCAAGGCGCTGACCACGCACCACAACCTCGCCATGGGCTTCAATGAAGCGCTGGGCAAGGCCTGCAAGGTTCTCGGCCTCGAGCTCGAGGACATTCTCTCCAGCGTCGACAGTGTCCGCTATGCGACGACCCTCGGCACCAATGCCCTGATCGAGCACAAGGGGCCGAAGATCGGCATGTTGGTCACCGCGGGTTACGAGGCGACCGTGCCGCTGTCGCGGGCCCGTGGCTATGGCGAGGGGCTCGACAATCTCGGCCAGCAGGACATGCCCAATGCCCGGCGTCCCGATCCGCTGGTCAAGGCGCACATGATCCGCGGCGTGCGCGAGCGGGTCGATTTCACCGGCAAGCTGGTGATGGCCCTCGATGAAGAGGACGTGCGCAAGCAGATCCGCGACCTCGTCGATCTCGGCGCCCAGATCATCGTGGTCGCCCTGGTCAACGCCGTGGTCAACCCGGGCCATGAACTGCGCATCCAGGAAATCCTGCTCGACGAATATCCTTCGCATCTGCTGGGCGCCATTCCGATCATCCTGTCGCATCAGGTGGCGGGGCGTAAGGGCGAATATGTTCGCGCGACCTCGGCGATCGTCGATGGTTACCTGCATTCGACGATGTATCACGCGCTCTCCGCGCTCGAACAGAACCTGCGGGCGCATTCCTACGACAAGCCCATGCTGGTCATCCATAATTCGGGCGGCATGGCGCAGCTCAATTCGACCGACGCGCTCCAGACCATCCATTCGGGCCCGGTCTCCGGCATCGGCGCCTCGGAACATCTGGCGATGCAGGCGGGGCTCGGCAATGTCGTGGCGACCGACATGGGCGGCACCTCCTACGACATCGGCATCGTGGTCGAGGGCGGGATCAAGCACTACGATTTCAATCCGGTGATCGACCGCTGGCTGGTCTCGGTGCCGATGGTCCACCTTGTCACGCTGGGGGCCGGCGGCGGCTCCGTCGCCGCCTACGACCGCATGTACAAGACCGTGAAGGTGGGGCCGGAAAGCGCCGGCTCCGACCCCGGTCCGGCCTGTTATGACCGTGGCGGGCGCAACGCGACCGTGACCGACGCCGACCTGGTGCTCGGCTACCTCGATCCCGCCAATTACGCCGGGGGCTCGATCCCGCTCAACCCGCGCCGGGCCAGGGCCGCGATCGAGGATGCGCTGTGCGACGACCTCGACGTCGATGTCCTGCAGGCGGCCAAGCTGATCCGCGAGAAGGTCGACGACAACATGGCCAATGGTCTCTTCACCGAGCTGCGCGCGCGCGGTTACGATCCGAAGGACTTCACCATGCTGGCCTATGGCGGCAATGGCCCGCTGCACTGCTGCGGCATCGCTCAGAACCTGAACATCGACCGCATCCTGGCGCCGCCGCTGTCCTCGGTCTTCTCGGCCGTGGGCGCCGGCAACATGCACCAGCTCCACATTCACGAACAGTCTCTCTACATGGTGCTCTACGACAGCAACAGCCGGCATATCTTCGATGATCACGACCGCTTCAACGCGATCGTCGCGGACCTGAAGGAGCGGGGCACCCAGGACCTGCTGCGCCAGGGCGTGCCCCTGGCCGAGATCCGCCACAGCCTCGAGCTGGACATGCGCTACGGCAATCAGCTTGTCCAGACCACGGCGGTCGTGCCGAACCACGAGGTGCACGGGCCGGCCGACGTGCTCGCCATCATCTCGCAGTTCTCCAACGACTACGGCAAGCGTTTCGGCGAGGGATCGCAGGCGCCGGAGGCCGGCATCCGCATCAACACGATCCGGGTCGCCGCCTATGTCCACCACGAGACGGTGCGGTTCGAGGACATCAAGCCGGCCCCGCGCGAGGCGCGCAAGGCGCCGCCGCCGCCGGCTGGCCACCGGACCTGCCACTTCGTCGGCTCCGATGGCGCCTTCGACACGCCGGTGTGGAGCCGCGAGGCGATCGAGCCCGGGGTCGAGATCCACGGGCCGGCGATCATCGCCTCGGACGTCACGACCTTCCTGGTCGATCCCGGCTGGACCTTCGTCGCCGCCCGGCAGGGAGCCTCCTGGTTCCTGCGTGGTGCCGCCGTCGAGCGCCTGAACTGAACGAAAAACACGGAGGAAGCGAAATGAACGACATGTCGAAGCCGCCGCGCGCCAAGACGCCGACCGCGCTGGAAATGGAACTGGTGAAGAAGTTCCTCAATGATACCACCCTGTTCCTCGGGCCGGATCCCGAGATCATGCAGAACCATGATCTGATGCCCCGCACGGCCGCCGAGGACACGGCGATCGGGGCTTTCTCCGAGCCCCATGTCATCGCCAAGATCCGCGATCGGATCCAGTCCGGCTGCGATGAGGGTTACGAGATGGTCGAGCAGATGGGCGCCGCCCCCGGCGCCAAATGGGGCGATGTCATCACCGGCGTCTATTCGGCCTCGGGCGATCTCGCCATCGCGTCGGCCGGCGGCGTGCTGATCTTCTCGGCCCTGGTGCACCATCCGATCAAGTTCATCATCAAGAACTGGATCAACGAGCCGACCGTCGGCGTGCGCGACGGCGATGGTTTCATCCACAACGACAGCCGCTACGGCAATGTCCACAACACCGACCAGTCGATGATCCTGCCGATCTTCCACGAGGGACGGCTGGTGTGCTGGGTCGCCTCGACGGTGCACGAGGGCGAGAATGGCGCGATCGAGCCGGGGGGAATGCCTTCGATGGCCGAAAGCCCCTCGGACGAGGGGCTGAAGATGTCGCCCTTCAAGGTGGTCGAGAACTACCAGATCAAGCGCGACATCCTGACCTTCCTGCAGAATTCGGTGCGCGAGCCGAAGCTGCAGTACGAGGACATGAAGGTGAAGCTCTTCGCCTGCCTGCGCATCAAGCAGCGGATCGAGGAAACCCTGAGGACCGATGGCCCTGAAGCCCTGATCTCCACCCTGCGCCTGACCATGGAGCAGGTCCGTGCCGAGGTGAAGCGCCGCATCTCGGAATGGCCGGACATGACCGTCCGCACCTACATCATGCAGGACTCGACCCTGCGCGAGAATTGCCTGGTCAAGATCAATTGCAAGCTGACCAAGACCGGCGACCGCCTGATCTTCGACTTCCGCGGCTCGGCGCCGGAATTCACCAACCGGGCGACCAATACGATCGTCGCCGGCCTCAAGGGGATGCTGGCGCAGGTCTTCCTGTGTTACGTCTGGCCCGACCTGCCGCGCGGGCAGGCGGCCTTCGCCCCGATCGAGGTGATCACCGATCCCCATTCGATCGTGAACTGCTCCTACGACGCGCCGAACTCGCAGTCGCTGATGTCGATCTTCACCGGCTTCACCGCCGGCCAGCACGCGGTTGCGAAGTTCCTCTATTCCTGCCCGGAGAAATTCACCAAGGTCCACGCCCCGACCTTCAACATGATCAACACCTTCATCTGGGGCGGCGTTTCCCAGCATGGCGAGACGCTCGGCAATCTCTGCGCCGACCTGAACGGCATGGGCGCCGGCGCCACGGTGGATCGTGACGGTGAACACGCGCTCGCCCCGATTTTCGCCACCATGGCGGATATCGGCGAGCAGGAGTTGAACGAGGAGGAGGTGCCCTTCCTTCAGCTCGTCTCGAAGAAGATGACGCGCGACGCCATCGCGCCCGGGAAATATCGTGGCGGTCAGGGTTACACCATGATGGTGGCGACCAAGGACTCGGAACAATGGGGCTTCATGACAACCTGTCAGGGCGCCAAGTTTCCGCCGCTCCAGGGGCTCTTCGGTGGCTATGCCTGCGGCACCTATCCGCTCAGCAAGGTCCAGGGGGTCGACGTCTATGACGTCCTCCTGAACCAGCCGGAGAAGTTCAGGCACTCGATCGAGGAGATCATGAACGAGCAGCCCTTCGAGGGCGCCAGCTATTCGACGCACCACATGGGCATGGGCTTCGAGATCTCGAAGCGCGGCGAATTGTTCATGATCTCGCAAGGCGCCGGGGCCGGTTACGGCGACCTGCTCGAGCGTGATCCGGAAGGGATCATCCGAGATATCGAGGAGGGATTGATCTCGGCCCCCGTGGCCGAGCGCCTCTACAAGGTGGTGTTCGACCACGCGACGCTGGCGATCGACTGGGACGCCACGGCGAAGGCCCGCGCGGCCGAGCGCGAGGCGCGCATCGCCCGCTCCGTCCCTTACGCGGATTTCGTGAAGACCTGGTCGAAGCCCGTGCCGCCGGCTCACATCCAGTATTTCGGCAGCTGGGGCGAGGATGTCGGCACGCTCTACATGGGCGGGGTCGGCGCCAGCCGCAAGGCGAGCGAGCCCAAGCCCAACTACATGCCCCATCCGAAGGATGTGCGCATCGCCGAACTCGAGGCGCGGCTGAAGTCGGCTGGCGCCTGGGGGGGCGAGAAGCAATGACCGCCGACTTTGCCCGATATCTGTCGGATCGACAGGGTGGGGGCGGTGCCAGGCTGTGGTTGAAGTCGTCGGGCTATGCCCGGCGGCTTCTGCACGGGACAGAGGGCGATCCCTGGGGGTCGCCCGCCGCCTTCCTGTCCTTCTTCGCGCAGGCCCATGGACTGCTCCGCCCCGATGTCGCCGTCGTGGAGGTGGCCGATCTCTATCGCTCCTGGACGCGGCGTCATCCCGATCTCGTCGCCGGCATGGCGGCGCGCAAGCGGGCGGCCGTGCCGCTCCGCGAGATGCTGGATGACGCGGGGCCGCGCCTCGTGCTGAACGAGGTGGTCGAGGCGTTGCTCGGCCATCTGCGCGGGCGGTGTCCGCTCGTCCTGGCGTTTCCCGGGCCGCGCGCCTGGCTCGACGAAGCGAAGGCGCTCGCCGGCCTCGGCGATCTTCCGGCCGACGACGACGCGGTCGAGGATGCGGCGATGTATGTCGCGGACCTCCTGCGCGCGGTTTCCGCCCATCCGCTCGGCGGGGTCTGCTTCGAGGAGCCGGGGCCGCTCGCCGGGCCGGCGCTCGCCGCCTATCGACCGATCCTCAACGTGGCGGAACATTATCGCTGGGGCGTCGTGCTCAGGGCGGGTCTCGCCGGGACGGTCACGGCCGGCGATCTGGCGCCCTTCGCGGCGGTGATATCGGCGGCGCCGCTCGGCGATCGGGTCGCCGGGGCCGCCGGGCTCGACCTTCCGG
>NZ_JBAQRT010000123.1:0-7975 GCF_049306435.1 Zavarzinia sp. | reverse complement strand
CGGCCAGGGCCTGCGCCCGGGTCTGCAGCCGGGCAGCTGAGCGCTCCTGCGGGAAACCGGGGCCGGTGGCGACACCGGCCCTTTTTCTTTGGGGGCGGCGTGGTAAACAGGGCCATGCACAGCAACTTCATATCCCCGGCCGGATTGCTGCGCGGGGCGGATGCCCGGCGCGCGGTGGCGGCCGGTCTCGCCCTGCCGCTTGGCCCGGGCCTTGCCCACAGCCAGCACCTGCGCCTTGGCCCCGGCACCCGCGAGCTTCTGCCGCTGGGGGCCGCGCCGGCCTATCCGGATCCGGGCCGGCCCCTGGTGATGGGCATCGTGAACGCGACGCCGGACAGTTTCTCGGACGGCGGGCGCTTTCTCGGCGTGGCCGGCATCGAGCAGGCGGAGCGGCTGGTCGAAGCCGGGGCCGACATGCTCGACATCGGCGGCGAATCGACCAGGCCCGGCAGCGCCGAGGTCCCGGCGGCCGAGGAGATCGACCGGGTCTGCCCGGTGATCGAGGGGGCTAGGCGCCTCGGCGTGCCGATTTCCGTCGACACCCGCAAGGCCCCGGTGATGAAGGCCGCGCTCGCCGCGGGGGCGGATATCATCAACGATGTCTCGGCCCTCGGTTTCGATGCGGAAGCCGCGCCCTTTCTCGCCACCCGGGACTGTCCGGTCGTCCTGATGCATTCGCGCGCGATCCCGGCGACCATGCAGCAGGCACCCCATTACGACGATCTCGTCTTCGAGGTGCTGGCGGAACTGGAGGCGGCCTGCGAGCGGGCGGTGGCGGCCGGGATCGCGCGCTCCCGCCTCATCCTCGATCCCGGCATCGGCTTCGCCAAGACGGCGGCGCATAACGCCGCGCTGATCGACGAGATGCAGGCCCTCCATGCCCTGCGCCTGCCGATCCTGCTCGGCACCTCGCGCAAATCCTTCATCGGCCATTTCGCCGGTGGCGCGTCTCCGGCGGGGCGGCTGGCCGGCTCGCTCGCCACCGCATTGGCGGGGATCGACCGCGGCGCGGCGATCCTGCGCGTGCATGATGTTGCGGAGACGGCGCAGGCGGTGAAACTATGGGCGGCGGTCAACGCGACCCCGCCTCAGCACGATTGAAAGCCCGAGCGATCATGACCTCACGCAAGCTGTTCGGCACCGATGGTATCCGGGGCACCGCCAACATGGAGCCGATGACGGCGGAACTGGCCCTCGCCGTCGGCCAGGCGGCCGGCCTCATGTTCCAGACCGGTGGCCATCGCCCCCGCGTGGTGATCGGCAAGGACACCCGCCTGTCCGGCTATATGATCGAGGCGGCGCTGCAGGCCGGCTTCGTCGCCGTCGGCATGGATGTGATGCTGGTCGGGCCGATGCCGACACCGGCGGTCGCCATGCTCACCCGCTCGCTGCGGGCCGATCTCGGGGTGATGATCTCGGCCTCGCACAATGAATTCCAGGACAATGGCATCAAGCTGTTCGGCCCCGACGGCTACAAGCTCTCGGACGAGGTCGAGATCGCGATCGAGCGCATGATCGAGGCCGGCGACGTCAAGCGGGCCGAGCCGAAGGCGCTCGGCCGGGCGCAGCGGCTCGACGATGCCGCCGGGCGTTACATCGAATTCGCCAAGGCGACCTTCCCGCGCGGCATGAAGCTGGATGGCCTGAAGATCGTCGTCGATTGCGCCCATGGCGCCGCCTACAAGGTCGCGCCCACGGTCTTGTGGGAGCTGGGGGCCGAGGTCGTCGCCATCGGCACCGCGCCCGATGGCTTCAACATCAACCGCGACTGCGGCTCGACCCATGCCAAGGCCCTGCGCCAGGCGGTGCTGCAGCACGATGCCCATATCGGCATCGCGCTCGACGGCGATGCCGACCGCCTGATCCTCGTGGACGAGGCCGGCCAGGTGGTCGACGGCGACCAGCTGATGGCCGTGGTCGCCGAACATTTCCAGCGCACGGAGCGCCTGCGCGGCGGCGGCATCGTCGCCACCGTGATGTCCAATCTCGGGCTGGAACGCCACCTCGCCCGTCTCGGCCTGACGATGGCGCGCACGGCGGTCGGCGACCGCTATGTCGTCGAGCGGATGCGCGAGCAGGGTTACAATGTCGGCGGGGAACAGTCCGGTCACATCATCCTGTCGGATTTCGCGACCACGGGCGACGGGCTGATCGCCGCCCTTCAGGTGCTGGCGATGGTGGTCGAGGCGGGGCGTCCGGCCTCGGAAGTCTGCCGGCGCTTCCAGCCCCTGCCGCAGGTCCTGCGCAATGTCCGCTTCCTGGCCGGCCAGCGCCACCCGCTGGAGGACGAGGGGGTGAAGGCGATCATCGCCGCCGTCGAATCGAGGCTGGAGCGCAGTGGCCGCCTGCTGATCCGCAAGTCCGGAACCGAGCCGGTGATCCGCGTGATGGCCGAGGGCGAGGACCAGTCGCTGGTCGAGAACGCGGTGGCGGAAGTGGTTCAGGCGCTGGAGCGGGTCGCGGCATGACGGAAGCGAACAAGGGACGGGTGCTGATCGTCGCGGGCTCCGACAGCGGCGGCGGCGCCGGAATCCAGGCCGATATCAAGACGGTTACCGCCCTCGGCGGCTATGCGATGACGGCGGTTACCGCCCTCACCATCCAGGACACGCTGGGCGTCCATGGCATCGTCGATATTCCGGCGGAAGCGGTGGCGCGCCAGATGGCGGTCTGCCTCGACGATATCGGCGCCGACGCGGTGAAAACCGGTATGCTCCATTCGGTCGAAGTGGTGGAGGCGGTGCTGGCCGGCCTCGCCCGGCCGAGCGCGCCAAGTCAACTGGTGGTCGATCCGGTCATGGTCGCCAAGGGCGGCGCCAGCCTGACCACCGATGCGACGGTGGAGGCTATCCGCACCCGCCTGATCCCGCGGGCGAGCGTGATCACGCCCAATCTGCCCGAAGCCTCCACCCTGCTGGGCCGGGCCGTGACCGGCCTTGCCGACATGGACCGGGCGGCCTTCGATCTCCTCGATCTCGGCTGCGGCGCCGTTCTCCTGAAGGGCGGCCATCTCGATGGCGAATTGCTGCGCGATGTCCTCGCGTCGCCCGAAGGCCTCGTCTATTTCGACGATCCGCGCATCGTGACCACCAGCACCCATGGCACCGGCTGCACCCTGGCTTCCGCGATCGCGACCGGCCTCGCCCAGGGTCTCGACCTCGTCGCGGCGGTCAGACGGGCCAGGGCCTATGTCCGCCGGGCGCTGGCGACCGCGCCGGGCTTCGGCCACGGCCACGGCCCGCTGAACCACGGCCACACGGTGCAGCCGTTCGGGGTCTGAGCTTCACGGGAGGCGCCGCCCTTGTTTCGTCATGCCGGCGTAGGCCGGCATCTCGCGACAACAGAGGCGCCTTCTCGTGTCGAGGTCCCGGCCTTCGCCGGGACGACGATCGGCGAATGGGGTCAGCGGACACGCCAGGGGTTCCCCGGCGTGCCGCGCCCGATTACACGCGCTCGAAGATCGCGGCGATGCCCTGGCCGCCGCCGATGCACATGGTGACGAGGCCGTAGCGCCCACCCGTGCGATGCAGTTCGTAGATCACCTTCACCGTGTTGATGGCGCCGGTGGCGCCCACCGGGTGGCCGAGGGCGATGCCCGAGCCGTTCGGATTCACCTTGGCGGGGTCGAGGCCCAGTTCCTTGGTGACGGCGCAGGCCTGGGCGGCGAAAGCCTCGTTCGATTCGATGACATCGAGATCGGCGACCGTAAGTCCGGCCTTGGCGAGGGCGAGCCTGGTCGCCGGCACCGGGCCGATGCCCATCAGGGTCGGCTCGACACCCGCATGGGCATAGGCGACGAGACGGGCGAGGGGCTTCAGGCCCTTGGCCTGCACGGCAGCCGCGGAGGCGAGGACGACGGCGGAGGCACCGTCATTGATGCCCGAGGCATTGCCCGCCGTCACCGTGCCATCCTTGCGGAAGACGGGACGAAGGCTGGTGAAATCCTCGGCCTGGGCGTCGGGACGGAAATGCTCGTCGGTATCGAAGGCGACGGGCTTGCCCTTCACCTTCACCTCGATCGGCAGGATCTGGTCCCTGAAATAGCCGGCCTTCACCGCATGGGCGGCGCGGCGGTGGGATTCGAGGGCGAGTTCATCCTGGGCCGCGCGGTCGATGCCGTGCCGTTCGGCGACATTCTCGGCGGTGATGCCCATCAGGATCGCGTTGAACGGGTCGGTCAGCGCGCCGTTCAGCATGTCGCGCATGGCCATGTCGCCCATCTTGGTGCCGAAACGGGCACCGGCGACCTGATGCGGCGCGCGGGTCATGACTTCGGCGCCGCCCGCGACGGCAAGGTCATAATCGCCGAGGGCGATGCCCTGGGCCGCCGAAATGATCGCCTGCACGCCCGAGCCGCACAGCCGGTTCAGGGTGAAGGCCGGGGTTTCCACCGGCATCCCGGCCTTGATGCCGACGACGCGGGACAGATACATGTCGGCCGGTTCGGTCTGGATCACCTGGCCGAAGACGACATGGCCGATATCGGCCGGCGCGACGCCGCCACGCTTCAACGCCTCGACCGCGACCGCGGTGCCGAGTTCGGCCGGGGTCTTGTCCTTCAGGCTGCCGCCGAAGGTGCCGATCGCCGTGCGCACGCCCGATACAACGAAAACTTCGCTCACCACCATCTCCTCCGCGTGATTGTGGCGGCACTATACACAGGCGGGCGGGCCGGAAAACCGTCCAAACGGGGGGCGCGCCCGCCTGCGAGACGTCAGGCCTTGCGATCTTCCTCGAAAGCCAGGATCTGCGCGCCGCCACTGGCGAAATTGCCGAGATCGGCGGCGGCGGCCTGCCCCTGCGGCGAGCCCATGGAAGCCTGCAGCGTCGCCATGTCGGCGAATTCGAGACGGGCGACCAGATGCGCGGGCGCCCCGGCGAGGGCCGCGACCGGCGCCTTGCTGAGGGTCAGACCGGCGAGGGCGGGGATCTTCGCGGCCAGCGGAACATGGACGCGGGCATAATAATCGTCGAAATGCGCGGGGTCCTTGGGCGCACCGTAAACAACGAGGACGACGGCGGTCATGAGGTTTCCTCTTCGTGATTCTTGTCGTTGCGGCCTGACGGCCGGCGCCAGCTTCGCCGATCGCCGGAAGGATGGACAGGGGGGCGATGGGGGGGGATCAGCGCCGATTGTCGACCATCGTCGGCGGCTCGATATCGGCGGCGTGGATGCCGAGAACCCCGGTCCAGACATCGATGCGCTCCGGCGGCGGCGGCGGGGTCACCGGCGCGGGTGTCGCCGAGTCGGGCTGGCGGGTCAGGGTCGGGGTTGGCGCCGGCACCGGATCGCCGGGAACCGGGGCGGTGCTGAACCAGGCATCCCGCACCTCGTCCGCATGGCGGCGGGGATCATAGGGGGTGGTCGGCAGGGCCAGTTTGTCGGCGGCGAAGGCGCCCATGGCGGCGAGCAGCTGCCAGCCGGCCATGAGCTCGTCGCGCTGCGCCGAGATCAGCCGGCGCCGGGCGTCGAGCAGGTTCTGCTCGCTCTGCAGCACGTCGGTCGTGGTGCGGAACCCCTGCAGCGCTTCCTTGCGCACGCCGTCGAGGGCGAGGGCGGCGGCATCGACCCCTTCGAGGGCATAGCCGATCACGGCCCGCGCGCTGCGCAGGCCGACGAATGTATCGCTGACCTGACGCACGACCGCCCGCTCCGTCGAGAGGACATCCGAGCGACGCTGGCTCCATTGCTCCTTGGCCTTGCGGATGCGGGCCTGGGTCGCGCCCCCTTCATAGAGCGGCACGCGCAACTGAAGCTGCAGCGAATATTGTTCCTCGATGTCGCTGACCAGGGCGCTGTTCTCGCTGTATGACGAGGAACCGACGACATTGAGCGACGGATAGAGGCCGGCGTCGGCCTGGGCGATCTCGGCCCGCGCCACATCCTCGGCCTTCCGCGCGCCCGTCAGGGAGGGATTGCCGGCCATGGCGGTGTCGGTCGCCGCCTCCAGCGTGTCGGGCAGGCCCGGCGGCAGGTCGGGCGGCGACAGATCCATCGCCGGATGCCCCACGACCTCCTGATAGGCGGCGAGGGCCCGGCGCAAGGCCGCCTCGGCCGCGACCTGATCGGCCTGGACCTGGGTCAGCCGGGCGCGGGTCAGGGCGATGTCGGTGCGCGTCAGGTCGCCTTCGTCGAGGCGGCGCTGGTTGCTGGCGAGTTCCCGGGCGAGGCTGGCGACGATCTCCTGGGTCACCGCCAGGATCTGCTGGTCGCGCAGCACGTCGACATAGGCCTGCACCGTGGTCAGCAGGACCTGCTGTTCGGTCGCCGCCAGCTGGGCCTGGCCCTGTTCCACCCGGGCATCGGCACTGCCGAGCGCGGTCAGGGCCGCGAGGGGCAGGACCGGCTGGATCAGTTGCAGCTGACCCGTGGTCTGATTGCCCCAGCGATTGTCCTGGCGGGAATATTCGGTGCTGTCGCGCCCGATACCGCCCGACGCCTCGATCTGCGGCCGCAGGCCGGACAGCGCGAGGGCCAGATCCTCGTCGGTCACGCGAAGGGCGCTGCGGGCGGAAGCCAGCTGCGGGTTGGTGCCATAGGCCGACACGAGGGCCTCGGTCAGGGTTTCGGCGCCGGCCGGCGTGGCGGCGGCGGCCAACAGCAGGCCGGCCAGCATCGGCCGGGCGAGACGCAACATGGCCTCAGTCTTCCTTGAAGGACCGGGCGAACATATCCACCACCGGCTTGAGCAGATATTCCAGCGCGGTGCGATTCCCGGTATTGACGATGACTTCCGCCGGCATTCCCGGCACCAGCCGGGCCGCGCCGAGGCGGGCGATCTGGTCCTCGGCGACGACGATACGGGCGAGATAATAGGACTGCTTGCCCTGGGGATCGCTCAGCACATCGGCGGAAACGACATCCACCGTGCCCTCGACCGACGGCGTCGTCCGGGTGCTGAAAGCGGAAAAACGGACTTCGGCGGTCTCGCCCGGCTGCACCTTGTCGATATCCTCCGGCTTGACGAAGGCTTCGACGACCAGTGTCTGGTCCTGCGGCACGATGTCGAGAATATGGCCCCCGGGCGCGATCACGCCATTCACCGTATGGACGGCGAGGCCGACCACGATGCCGGCCACCGGCGCCCGGATCTCGGTGCGCGCCATCTGGTCGAGGGCGGCGGTGCGCTGTTCTTCCAGTTCGGCGATCTCGCGCTCGACCTTTTCGAGATCCTGCACGACATCGCTGCGGAAGGTGTTGTCGACCTGATCGATCTGCAGCTGGGCCTCGCCGACGGCGACGTCGCTGCGGGCGATATCGGAGATCAGCTGGCCAAGGCGCCCGTTCAGATCCGCCGCCGATCGCTCGAGCGCGAGGATGCGGGTCTTGGGCGCCAGGCCCTCGGCGAAGAGCCGGCGCAGGCCCGTCAATTCCTGGTTGATGGTGCCGATCTGCAGCTTGTTCGCCTCGAGCTGGGCCTGCAGGCCTTCCTTCTGGCGGCTCAATTGCTCGATGCGCTGGCGCAGGATCACGACCTGGCCCCGCTTGGTGTCGCGCCGGCTGGTGAAGGCGATCTGCTGGGCGCGGATCTGTTCGGCGACCAGCGGCGATTGCGCGGCGGCCAGCAGGCGATCGGGGAAGCTGACCTCGGCCGCGTTGTCGCGCTCGGCGACGAGGCGCGCGCGCTGGGCGAGGGAGGCATGAAGCCGGTCGGTGAGGACCTGCAGATTGGCGCGCACCCGCACGTCGCTGAGGCGAACGAGGATCTGATCGACGGCGACCCGGTCGCCATCCTTCACCAGGATTTCGCTGATGATGCCGCCTTCCAGATGCTGCACGGTCTGGCGGTTGGATTCGACGGCGACACGGCCGGGCATGCTGGCGCCGCCCGACAGCGGGGCCGAGGCGGTCCAGGTCAGGAAGCCGCCAAGCCCGAGGCCGACGATCAGATAGATCGACAGCACGGGGCCACGCAGGCCGCCATGGAGGGTCGGCGGCTTCGCGGCAAGCGGCGCGGGGGATGAGGTCATGGTC
>NZ_JBAQRT010000122.1:0-17111 GCF_049306435.1 Zavarzinia sp. | reverse complement strand
GGGCTGGAGCGCCTGATGGCGGCGCTGTCGGCGCAAAGCTGCCGGCCGAGGGCGGTGGTCTTCACCGTCGAATCGGTGGATGACCCGGCCCATGGCCGGATCGCGGCGCTGGCCGCGCCCCTTCCGGTTTCCGTCGTCGTCGCCGGCGAGACGGTCGCGGGCAGCCAGAAGTGCCGGAACCTCGCGGCGGCCCTGCGGCTTCACGGTGAAGACGCGCCCTTCATCGTCCTCGCCGATGCCGATATCGAGCCGCCGCGCGACTGGCTCGCCCATCTGCTGCGGCCCCTGGCGCGGGGTGCGGCCGATATCGTCACCGGCTATCGCTGGCCCGTGCCCGGTGATGCCGGTCTCGCCACCATCCTCGGCACCTGGGCCGATCGGGCGGTGGCGGGCCTGCCCAAGCCCAACCGGGGCTGGCTGACCTGGGGCGGCTCCCTCGCGCTGAAGCGCGACGTGGTGCGCACCCTCGATCTGCCGGCCCTGTTCGAGCGGGAAATCTCGGACGATCTGGCGCTGGCCGGCGCGGCGCGGCGGGCTGGGCTGAAGATCATCTTTCGCGGCGCCGTGCTGGTGCCGACGCCCTTCCGCCATTCGCTGGCCTCGCTGCTCGGCTTCGGGCGGCGGCAGTATCAGATGTTCCTGCTCTATCAGCCCTGGCTCTGGGCCTGGGCGGGGCTGACGCTGGCGCTCAATCTCTTCGGCTCGGTCAGCCTGTGGCTGCTGGCGCTGCGGGGCGGCTGGGGGCTGGTGGCTTTCGGCCTCGGGGCCGGCATTGTCGCCCTGGCGGACGGACAGCGCCGCCGTCTGGCCCGGCGCGCCGGGATCGCGTCAACGGGGCAGCGGATGGCGGAGCGGGCATCGCGCCTGTTGCCGCTGGTGCTGCCGCTGGTTCACGGCGTGAATCTGCTGGCATTCCTGCTCAGCCTGGATCGGCGCCGGGTGGTCTGGGGCCATTGCACCTATCGCCTGCGCGCGGGGCGGGTGGTCGCGATCGAACGGCGCGCTCCGCGCTGACGGCGGCCCTATTCTTCCTCGTTGAAACGGTTGGCGACGAGATCGCCGATCGCATCGAGCGCGGCATCCGCGTCGCGACCCGTGGCGCTGACCTCGATGCAGGTGCCGATGGCGGCGGCCAGCATCATCAGGCCCATGATCGAGGTGCCGGTGACGGTGGTGCCGTCCTTGGTAACCTTCACCTCGGCATCGAAGCGGCTGGCCGTGCTGACGAATTTGGCCGCGGCGCGGGCGTGGAGGCCGCGCTTGTTGCAGATCTTCAGCACCCGGGGATTGTCGCCTGCGCTCACGCCTGCTCCCCGGCGAGATGGGCTGACGCGACCGAGATATATTTCTTGCCGGCGTCCTGGGCGGCATTGACCGCTTCGGCCAGGGTCATCTTGGTGCGGACGCTGGCCAGCTTGATCAGCATGGGCAGGTTCACCCCGGCGATCACCTCGATGCCGGGACCGAGCACGGAAATGGCCAGATTGGAGGGCGTCCCGCCGAACATGTCGGTGAGAATGATGACCCCCTTGCCCCGATCAACGGCGGAGACGGCATCGACAATGTCGATCCGACGCCGTTCCATATCGTCCTCGGCGCCGATGCAGATCGCCCGCATCGCCTGTTGCGGCCCGACGACGTGTTCCGTCGCCGCTATGAACTCTTCAGCCAGGCGACCGTGAGTCACCAGTACCAGGCCGATTATGGCTCCATTCGACAAGACAACCTCAAGCGAACACCGTATCGCGATGTATGACGGTGACGCGATGACCGCTTTCGCGCAAGACCCCGCCGATGCGTTCGGCCATAAAGACCGAGCGATGGCGGCCGCCAGTACACCCAAAAGCGATGGTAAGATAGGATTTCCCCTCCCGGCGGTAGAGTGGGACGAGGAAGGTGAGCATACCCGAGACCCTTTCGTCGAATTCGGCGAAGGCGGGATCGGCCATGATATGGGCGCCGACCTCGGCATCCCTGCCGGTGCCGGGGCGCAGCGCGGGCACCCAATGCGGATTGGCGAGGAAGCGCACGTCGAAAACGAGATCCGCCTCGCGCGGCAGGCCCTTCTTGAACGAGAAGGACATGACCGAAACCGAAAGCCCGGCGTTGGCGTCGAGCGGGAACAGCCCGGCGATCAGGCGCTTCAGATCGTTGATGCTGAGCAGCGTGGTGTCGATCACCTCGTCCGCTTCGTCGCGGATATCGCTCATCAGGCGCTGTTCGAGGGCGATGCCATCGGCCACCGGCCGCTCCTCCGCCATGGGGTGGCGGCGGCGGGTTTCGGTGTAGCGCTGGGCCAGGACCACTTCGGCGCAATCGAGAAAAAGCACCTGCAGTTCGAGATCGGGCCGCGCCCGCAGTGATTCGACCCGGCGCAGGAATTGCTCGGCGACGAAACCCCGGCTGCGGATGTCGACATTGATGGCGACGCCGCGCGCCGGATGCTCGGCCCCGGGCGACAGAAGGGCGGACAGGAAGGTCAGGGGCAGATTGTCGATCGTCTCATAGCCGAGATCCTCGAGCGCCTTCATCGCCGTCGCCTTGCCGGCGCCGGACAGGCCGGTGACCAGGATGACCGGCAGCGCGCCGGGGCGCCTGTCGCTCCCGGCAATTTCGAGTCCCAGGGGGGATTCGTTCATCGTCTGACCTCGAGTGTGCCGCCGACGAGGGCAAGGGCCATCTCCAGCTTGATCGGCGCCGATTGTTCGAAGGGATTAAGCGCGATCCGTGACAGGCTGATGTCGGCGATGCTCACCCGTTCGTCGGCCGGCAGGCGCGGGATATCGCCGACGGGAAACAGATCAGCGACGAGGGCGAGGGGGATCTGGCGCGCGGCCGGCATGTTGACGAGGCCAAGGCCCCGCACCTCGAGCAGGCCGTGGATCGCCGCCGGGCAACGGGCAATGAGTTCGCCGGCCTCGACTGTCACTTCCACCTGATCGTCGGCGACGAGCCAGGCCCCGCGATCGACGAGACGCAGGGCAAGATCCGACTTGCCGGCGCCGGATGGGCCACGCAACAGGACGCCGCGCGGGCCGAGAGCGACGCAGGTGGCATGAAGCAGCAGGGGTACGAAAGCCGGCATGGCGGCAAATTGCGCTGCCCGCACCGCCTCGTCAATCGATGTCGGAGGCGAGAGGTCGGTTGCCGCGGCGGGGTTTCTCGATGAGGGCGGGCAGGCGCACGGTGAAACAGGCGCCCGCCGCCGTGCCGGCGGTGCCGGGGCGGTTGCTGGCGGTGATGCTTCCTTCGTGGCCTTCGACGATCTGACGCACGATGGCGAGACCAAGGCCCGAATGACTGCCGATCTGCTCGTTCGGACGTTCGGTATAGAATCGCTCGAAGATGCGGGTCAGGGCTTCGTCGGGAATGCCCGGCCCGTCGTCCTCGACCCGTGCCACCAGGTCGCGGCCATCCCGGACCAGGGCGACGCGGACCTTGCCGCCCTCGGGTGAAAAGGAAATCGCATTGTCGATCAGATTGCGGAACACCCGGCCCAGCTGTTCCGCGGCCCCGAAGACGGCAAGATCGCGGGCCTCGGTGGCGACGGTCAGCTCGAAGGCCGGTCCGCCTTCGCGCTTCAGGTCGGTGTACGTGTCGATAATGCCCTTCAGCAGGCCGTCGAGGGCGACGGGTCGGCGCCGGTCGCGCGCCATTTCGGCATCGAGGCGCGAGGCGTCCGATATTTCGGAAATCAGCTTGTCGAGGCGGCGGACATCGATCTCGATGATCTCGGTCAGGCGCTGGCGGGCATGGGCATCCCTGGTGAGGCCCCAGGCCTCGACCGCGCTGCGGATCGACGACAGCGGGTTCTTCAACTCGTGGGCGACATCGGCGGCGAAGGATTCGATGGCGTCGATCCGGCCGTAGAGCGCTTCGGTCATCGATTGCAGGGCCAGGGACAGATCGCCGATCTCGTCGCGGCGGCGGCTGAAATTGGGGATCGCGACTCGCTCGCCCCGTCCGGCCTTCACCTGTTCGGCGGCCTCGGCCAGTTGGTGCACCGGGCTCGCGATGGTGCGCGCCAGGAAGATCGACAGCAGCACGGTAACGGCGAGGGCGAAGGCGAAGACTTCGAGAATGGCGAGGCGCTCGGCCCGGATCGCCTGGTCGATGTCGCGCGCCTCGACCGAGAGGACGAGGGCGCCCAGCACCTTGCGGAAGCGGACGACGGGAATGGCGACGGAAATATGGGGCGCGCCATCGGCCGTCATGCGCTCGATCGCGCCCGTGTTGCCGGCGAGGGCGGCGGCGGCCTCCGGATAGTCGCGGGCCTGCTGCAACGGATAATCGACATAGAGCGAGCGCGGCCGGGCCACCGGCAGCAAGGGCTCCAGCAGATCGTAAAGGAATTCGACGACCCCGGGGCCGTCATCCGGCGGCGGCAATTCGACCCGCGATACCTGGGCCCCGGGGCGCAGGTCGTTGGTGTCGGCGACCAGCTGGCCGTCGTTGTTGAACAGGCGGGCGCGCGTCGCCGTCGGATCGGTCAGGCGCAGCAGGAGGGCGCGGGCCGGCAGGATGTCGAGATCGGTCGCCTCCGGCCCCGACGAAGCGGCGAGGCCGAGGGCGCCTGCGATGATCTCGCCCTGGGTCAGCAGCGAATCGGCGCGCTGGGTGACGAGGCTCGAGCGGAACTGGTCGAGATAGAGCACCCCGCCGACGAGAACGGCGAGGGCGACGACATTGACCGCCAGGATCCGCCGGGTCAGCGACGAGAAGGGGCCGCGCCCGCGGGTGTGCCGGCGAACGGGCGCCGAAAGGGGCATGATACCGGACCTAGACCTCGTCAAACTTGTAGCCGATGCCATAGAGCGTCTCGATCGAGCCGAAGTCCGGATCGACGGTCTTGAACTTCTTGCGCAGGCGCTTGATGTGGCTGTCGATCGTGCGGTCGTCGACATAGACTTGGTCGTCATAGGCCGCGTCCATCAGCTGGTCGCGGCTCTTCACATGGCCGGGCCGCTGGGCGAGGGCCTGGAGGATCAGGAATTCCGTCACGGTGAGCGTGACCTGCTGGCCATCCCAGGTGCAGGCATGGCGCAACGGATCGAGGGTCAGGCGGCCGCGCACCATCAGGGGCTCGGGTCTCGCGTCGTCGCCCTCGCCGGCGGCCTCGGCCCGGCGCAGCAGGGCCTTGATCCGCTCGATCAGCAGGCGCTGGGAGAAGGGCTTGCGGATATAATCGTCGGCGCCCATGCGCAGGCCCAGCACCTCGTCCAGCTCGTCGTCCTTCGAGGTCAGGAAAATGACCGGCAGGCTGGAGGCCTGGCGCAGCCGGCGCAGCACTTCCATCCCGTCCATGCGCGGCATCTTGATGTCGAGCACGGCGAGGTCGGGCGGCGAACGGCCGAAGGCGGCCAGCGCCGTCGCGCCATCGGTATAGGTCTCGACCGCGAAACCCTCGGCCTCGAGGCCGATCGATACCGACGTCAGGATATTGCGGTCGTCATCGACGAGGGCGATCTTGGGGGTGGTCTTCATGCCGGGTCCTTGGTCCTGCCGCCGGGATAGGAGTCGCGGGTGCGGCCTATCCCGTCGCATGGAATTGGGCGGTAATTTTGGCAAGGATGCGGCGAATATGCCATCACCCTCTGGCGAAGGGCCGCGACGCCGGCCGTCCGGAAGGCAGGAGAGCGTGAAAATGACCGAAGCCAGTCCCGCCGATACCGCCCGCGATCTCGTCCGTCGCACGCCGACCGCGTCGCTCGGCGTGCTACTGCCGGGGGGTGGCCCCTATGTCTCGCTGGTGCTGACCGCGACCGACCATGCCGGCCGGCCGCTGATCTTCATCTCGGGCCTTGCCGAACACACCAGGGCCCTGCTGGCCGATGGTCGGGCGTCGCTTCTGTTCGACGGCACGGTCGGGCGGATCGCCCGGCTGACCGGGGCGCGGGTCAGCCTCGTCGGGCGGATGAGCCGGATCGACGACGAGCGCCTGAAGGATCGGTTCATCGCCCGCCATGCCGAGGCGGCGATGTATCGCGACTTTCCCGATTTCAGCCTGTGGCGGATGGCGCCGGAGCGCGCCCATCTCGTGGCGGGCTTTGGCCGCATCCACTGGATCCCGGCGGCCGATGTCCTGTTCGATGATGCGCCTTGCGCGGTCCTCGCCGAAGCCGAGGCCGAGATCGTCGCCCATATGAACGCCGATCATGCCGATGCGGTCGCGCTCTACGCGACGGCGCTGCTGGGCCTGCCTGCGGCAGAATGGCGCATGACGGGACTCGACCCCGAGGGAGCCGATCTCGCGGCACCGGATGGCGGTCGCGGCCGGATTTTCTTTGATCGGGCCGTGGCAAACGCAACCGAGGCGCGTATTGCGCTGGTGGATTTGGTGCGCCGGGCACGAGTTTCGGAAAATCCTGTATGAAATGTCACAAACCGGGGAGAAGTGGACAGTTGCGGACCCGGGCGGCGGAATCTATTTTCCGCCCGTCATGCAACCGAAATAGATGGCGCGTGTTTGTTCGTCGTCTTCGATCACCCGCAGCGGGGTCGTCATCCCGCGCTGAAAAACCTTGCGGAGAAGTCCATTGCGCCAAATTGGCACCCATGTTTCGAAACACGGCCTTGAGCTCCAGGGCATCCGCAACGTCGCCGCGGCCTACTGGAACCTGGGCGCCCCCGCCCTCTACGAGGAGGCCATCCGCCGCAAGGAGGGCGTCGTCGCCGAAGGCGGTCCGCTGGTGGTCAAGACCGGCCAGCACACCGGCCGCTCCGCCAGCGACAAGTTCACCGTGAAGGACGAGACCACCGCCGACAACGTGTGGTGGGGCAAGTCCAACGTCGCGATCGAGCCGGCGAAGGCCGCCGCGCTGCGCGAGAAGGTGAAGGCCTATCTCCAGAACAAGGAAATCTTCGTTCAGGATCTTTACGGCGGCGCCGACCCGGAAAACCGGGTGAAGGTCCGCGTGGTGACCGAATACGCCTGGCACTCGCTGTTCATCCGCAATCTGCTCGTCCGGCCGCTTGCCGGCGATCTCGAGGACTTCGTTCCCGAGTTCACCATCATCGACTGCCCGAACCTGCTGGCCGACCCGGCGGTTGACGGCACCAAGTCCGAGACCTTCATCGTCGTCGACTTCGCCGCGAAGACCATCGTCATCGGTGGCACGTCCTATGCCGGCGAAATGAAGAAGTCGGTCTTCACCATCCTGAACTACCTGCTGCCGGTGAAGGGTGTCATGCCCATGCACTGCTCGATCAACGTCGGCGAAGCGGGCGACTCGGCGATCTTCTTCGGCCTGTCGGGCACCGGCAAGACCACCCTCTCGGCCGATCCGGAACGTCAGCTCATCGGCGACGACGAGCATGGCTGGTCGGAAGACGGCGTGTTCAACATCGAGGGCGGCTGCTACGCCAAGATGATCCGTCTCTCGGAAACCGCCGAGCCGGAAATCTTCTCGACCACCCGGCGTTTCGGCACCGTGCTCGAGAACGTGGTGATCGATCCCGAGACCCGCAAGCTCGACCTCGACGATGCGACCCTGGCCGAGAATTCGCGCGGCGCCTATCCGCTCGACTTCATCGCCAACGCCTCGCTCAGCGGTGTCGCGGGCCATCCCAAGAACATCATCATGCTGACGGCCGATGCCTTCGGCGTGCTGCCCCCGATCTCGCGTCTGTCGCCGGAAGAGGCGATGTACCACTTCCTGTCGGGCTACACCGCCAAGGTCGCCGGCACCGAAAAGGGCCTCGGCAAGGAGCCGCAGGCGACCTTCTCGACCTGCTTCGGCGCCCCCTTCATGCCGCGTCACCCGACGGTCTATGGCAATATCCTGAAGGACAAGATCGCCAGTCACGGCGTGTCCTGCTGGCTGGTGAACACCGGCTGGACGGGCGGCGTGTTCGGCGTCGGCCAGCGCATGCCGATCAAGGTGACCCGCGCTCTGCTGCGCGCCGCCCTCGACGGCTCGCTGAACAAGGTCGAGTTCCGCAAGGACCCGAACTTCGGCTTCGACGTGCCGGTCGCCGTGCCGGGCGTCCCGACCGAGATCCTCGACCCGCGTCAGACCTGGGCCGACAAGGCCGCCTATGACGCGCAGGCCAAGCATCTGGTGAAGCTGTTCATCGACAACTTCGCCCAGTTCGAAGCCCACGTCGACGACGCGATCAAGTCGGCCGCTCCCAAGGCCGCCTGATCGGACAGCGATCGCTTGCAAGGGGGCCGCGGGTAACCGCGGCCCTTTTTCTTTGAGCATGATCCGGGCGTCGTTAACCTTTCCGCGGCAGGATCGAAGGGTTCGTCCGCCGTATCGTCCGAGGCTTCCTTGAGCGCTGTTCGCCCCGATACCCCATCGACCCGCTATCTGTTGCTCGTCGCCTTCGGAATCCTGCCGCTGGTTCTGGTCATCGTCGCGCTGGACGAATGGCCCTTTCTGCACCAGAGCTTCAGCCGGGGCCAGGTGATCGGCCGCGATGCCTATGTCTTCTGGACGGCGGGACGGCTCGCCCTCGCGGGCGATCTCGCGTCGATCTACGACTATCCCGCTTTCCAGCAGGCGGTGACGGCCATGCTGGGGCCGGAGGCGGGCCTGCACGTCTTTCCCTATCCGCCGCCCGCCCTCCTGATGCTGGCCCCCTTCGGCGCCTTGCCCTATCCCGTGACCCTGATCCTGTGGTCGCTGGCCGGGCCGGTCGCTTTCGCGCTCGCCGTCGCCGCGCCGGATTTCCGCCGCTCGTCCATCCTGCTCGCCCTGGCGGTGCCGCTGTGCGTCACCAATGTCGCGCTGGGCCAGAACGGACTGATCTGCGCCGCCCTCATCATCGGCGGGCTGCGACTGGCGCGGGGCCGGCCGCTCCTCGGCGGTGTGCTGATCGGCCTGCTGATCTTCAAGCCGATGCTGGCGGTGATGCTGCCGCTGGTGCTGCTGATCGACCGGCGCTGGCGGACGATTGGGGCCGCGGCGGCCACGGTGATCGTGCTGTGTCTCGCGTCCTGGCTCGTCTTCGGGACCGGCCTCTGGGCGGCCTATCTGACCGAGGGCGTACCGTTCCAGCGCCAATTGCTCGAAGAAGGCTCGGGCCTCGCCCAGGGCATGAAGCTGACGGCCTTCATGGCCGCGCGCGTGCTGGGATTCGACATCGGCGACAGCTATGGGGTGCAGGGGATGGTCTCGGTCTTCGCCCTCGGCACGGCCCTCGTCTATCTGTGGCGCCGGCGCGGCGGCGGGGTCGGGGAGGGGCGAGACCTGACGGTCGTCGCCCTGGCGACGGCGCTGATCCTGCCTTACCTGCACTTCTATGATCTCGCGGTCATCGCGGGCGCGCAGATCATCGCTTGCCGGGAACGTCCGGGGCAGCCGCCCCTGGCCGAGCGCGGGTTTCAGGCCCTGCTCTGGCTTCTGCCCTTTTTCGGGATGATCCTGAATGTCCTCGGCCGGCCGGTGGCGGTACCGCTATTGATGGTCTCGCTGCTGCTCGCCGCGCGGCTTCCGCGCCAGACAGAAGGCGGTCACGCCGCATAGCCGGTTCACCGGCAGCAGCAGCCGCGCCTCGATCCCGCACAACAGGCGAAGCACGCCGTTGACGAGGGGTGGCGCCGGGCGCAGATCGGATTCGCTGACCTTGCTCATCCCCCGCTTCGCCAGGCGCACGAGCGCGACCAGCGGAAACAGCAAGCCGAAGAAATAGCGCCCGCGCACGACCTCCAGCCCGGCGCGTCGGGCCAGATCCTCGAGCTGACGCAGCCGATAGCGCCGATGGTGGCCGAGGAAGACATCGTGCCCGCTCCACAGCGACGGGAAGGCCGGGACCGACAGCAGAAAATATGCGTCCTCGGCGGCCGCCGCCACATAGTTGGCGAGGAAGCCGGTGTCGTCCTCGACATGCTCGAGCACGTCGATGAAGAGGATCAGCTCGTGACCGGCGATGTCTTCCGGCTGGCGGCGGAACAGGACCGGTTTGCCGGCTTCGATGCTGTCCCGATCCGCCGGGTAGTTGATGTCGACGCATTGGCAGCGCGCGGCATTCGTTTCCCGCAGCAGGCTGCGGCCGAAGAAGCCCGAGCCCGCCCCGACGTCGAGGATCGCCCGGAAGTCGAGGCCGCGCAGCAACCGGCGCACCGCGCCGAGTTTCGAGGCGTAATACCAGTGCCGCGACACGGACTCGCCGAGGATGTCTTCTTCCTTCAGGTCCATCAGCAATCCTCCCCACTCTGGTCGGCGCGGCGGGACGCGCGGCGTGGCAGGACCGCGAGACGCGACAGCTCGCCCCGCTTTTCCTCGATCAGCGCCCGGTCGAAGCCGGCGAAATCGCGCACGATGTAGAGCGGGCGGTTCTTCGTCTCGACGAAGATGCGCGAGGCATATTCACCGATGATCCCGATCGACAGCAGCTGAAGCCCGCCCAGCACGGTAACCAGCACGGCGATTGTGGCGAAGCCCGGGGTGTCCCGGCCGTAGACCAGGGTGCGGACGACGATGAAGCCACCATAGAGAAAGCCGAGCAGGGCGACGGCGGCCCCGACGTAGCTCCACACCCGAAGCGGCATCGAAGAGAAGGAGGTGATGCCGTCGAGGGCGAAATTCCACAGCCGCCAGAAACGGAATTTGCTTTTCCCGGCGGCCCGCTCCGGCCGGTCGTAAAGCACTTCGCCCTGACGGAAGCCGAGGGCGGCGAACAGGCCCTTCATGAAGCGGTTGCGCTCCGGGAACTGTTGCAGCGCATCCAGCACGCGGCGGTCCATCAGCCGGAAGTCGCCGACATTGCTCGGAATGGGAATGTCCGACAGGCGATTGAACAGGGCATAGAAATGCCCGGCCGAAACCCGTTTCAGCGCGGTGTCGGTCGGCCGGCTTCGCCTGCGGGCATAGACGATGTCGAAGCCCGCCCGCCATTGCTCGACCAGCTCGGGGATGACCTCGGGCGGGTCCTGCAGGTCGACGTCCATCGGGATCGCCGCGTCGCCCGTCGCGAAATGAAGGCCCGCGGTCATGGCGGCTTCCTTGCCGAAGTTGCGGGACAGGGACAGGAGGCGCAGGCGGGGCTCGGTCGCCCGGGCGGCCTCGATGACGCGCGCGGTACCGTCGGCCGAGCCATCGTCGACGAAGACGATTTCGAAAGACGGGGTGAGGTCGCGCAGGACCGGCAGCGCGGCCGCCAGGAAGAGCGGCACGGCATCCTCTTCATCGCGCACCGGCACGACGACGGACAGGACGAAATCACTCGGCTCCAAGGCAAGACTCCCGTGGTCGATCTGGCCACTGTTGCATCAGGATAACAGTCTTGGGTTAAGAACGTCTCGACCACTCTCGCCGCAAATCCGCCGCGCTTTATCCCGGTCTCCGCCTCAATCCCTGCGAAAGGTGGCCCTCGCCTTTCCATGGGAGATTGCATCATGTCGGTCATGAAGTCCGGGTTCGTCCCGGCGATGGTTCTGCCCCTTTCGCTGGCGGGTGGCCTCTGGGGATGTAGTTCCTCGCCGGGGGGAGGAATCTCCGTTGGGAGCGCGGGATCGCAGTATGATATGTCCGCCGCGCCCGCAGTCGCATCCATGGGATCGAGCCGTGCCGCCATGGCGCCCATGCCCCAGCCCGTCGGCGACCGCTTCCCGGAAGTCTCGGCCAATCCGGTGAAACTGGTGACGGAGGAGCCGGTCTCGACCTTCGCCGCCGATGTCGATACCGCATCCTATGCGGTCGTCCGGCGTTACCTGCGGCAGGGCAAGCTGCCGCCGGCCGAGGCGGTGCGGGTCGAGGAGATGGTGAATTACTTCCCCTACGAGCTGCCGGCGGCGCAGGACCGGGATCAGCCCTTCTCGGCCCGGGTCGGCATCATGCCGGCGCCCTGGAATGCCGAGGCGAAACTGATGACCATCTCGATCAAGGCGATGAGTCTCGAGGCGGGCGCGCGGCCGCCCCTCAATCTCGTCCTCGTCATCGACGTTTCCGGCTCGATGGACGGGGCGGATCGGCTCGCTCTGGTCAAATCGTCGCTGCGCGATTTCGCCCGCGAGCTGCGGCCGAGCGACAAGGTCGGCATCGTCGTCTATGCCGGCGCGGCCGAGGTGAAGCTGGAGCCGACCTCGGACAAGGACGAGATCATCGACACCATCGACGGGCTTTCCGCCGGCGGCTCTACCGCCGGGGGCGCGGGGCTGAAGGAAGCCTATGACCTCGTCCGCCGCCATTACGCCGAGGGCGCGGTGAACCGGGTCATCCTCGCGACCGACGGCGATTTCAACGTCGGCAATACCAATCCCGCGACGCTCGCCGATTTCGTGGAGGAGCAGAAGAAGAAGGGCATCTATCTCTCCATCCTCGGGGTCGGGGCCGGCAATCTGAACGACGGGCTGATGCAGGCCATCGCCCAGAAGGGCAATGGCAATGCCTATTACGTCGATACCGCGCTGGAGGGACGCAAGGTGTTGCGCGAGGAAGCCGCCTCGACCCTGGTGCCGGTCGCCGACGACGTGAAGTTCCAGGTCGAATTCAATCCGGCCCGGGTCTCGGAATACCGCCTGATCGGCTATGAGACCCGCGCCCTCGCGCGGGAGGATTTCAATGATGACCGTGTCGATGCCGGCGATGTCGGCTCGGGCGCGGCGGTGACTGCGATCTACGAGATCACCCCGGCGGGCGGCAAGGGTTACATCGATCCGCTGCGCTATGGTTTCGCGGGGCCGCCGGCCGGCGCGCATGGCGACGAATTCGCCCTGCTGCGCATCCGCTACAAGCTCCCGGGCCAGGGCGCCAGCCGTCTGATCGAACGCCCGGTGACCCGGCGGGACGAGGTGACGAGCCTCGCCCAGGCGGGCGACAATCAGCGTTTCCAGGCCGCCGTCGCCGCCTATGGCCAGAAGCTGGCGGGCAGCCGCTATGTCGCGGGCCTGTCATGGGAAGCGATCGCCGACCTGGCCGACGGCGCCCGCGGCCGTGATCCGGACGGTTACCGCGCCGAATTCATCCAGCTCGTGCGCACGGCGGATGGGCTGGCGCGATAGGGCCCCTCCGCCGACACTGTAACATTGTCGTCCCGGCGCAGGCCGGGAACTCGAAACGAGAAGGCGCCTCTCCTTGCGCGAGATCCCGGCCTTCGCCGGGATGACGGCGTAATGGGGAGCGTTCCCGGCGCTCAGGCGACCGCCCGGACCTCGACCGGCATTCCGTTCAACACCGCGTTGCCGCTGGCGGCATCGAGCAATGCTTCGTCCGACAGGTCGTTGAAGGAGACGCCGCCGGCGGCGGCGGCGATGGTCAGGTGAAGGCCGTCCCGCGTCGCCTGGCCCCAGCCGTGGGGCAGGCAGACGACGCCCGGCATCACATCTTCGCTCGCTTCAACCTCGATCTTCACTTCGCCGATGCGGCTGGTGATGGCGACGGTCTGGCCGCTGCGGATCTGGCGCAGTTCCATGTCGGCGGGATGCATCTGCAGGCGGTTGCGCACGGGGCCCTTGATCAGGCGCTGGCTGTTGTTCATCCACGAATTGTTGGAGCGGACATGGCGCCGGCCGATCAGCACCAGGTCGGGGCGCTCGCCCGCCGCCGCCTTGAGGCGCGGCAGGTCGGCGAGGCAGCCCTCCGGCGCGGCCTCGATCTTGCCGCTCGCCGTCAGCAGCCGCTCGGGCAGGGAGGGACGCAAGGGGCCGAGGTCGACGCCATGGGGCGCCGCCCGCAGCTTCTCGAGATCGAGGTCATAGGGGCCGACCTGCAGGCCCATGTCGATCAGCACTTCCGGGGCCATCAGGTGCGGGGCCTCCTGTCCCATCGCCGTGGCGAAGGCGGTGGCGATGCCCGCCAGCACTTCCCAGTCGTGCAGGGCGCCGTCCGGCTTCTCGAACAGGGGATCGGACCAGCGCGCGACATTGCGCACCGCCAGCGTCAGGAAGGCGAGATCGTAATGTCCGCGCTCCAGCGGCGAGCAGGGCGGCAGGATGATGTCGGCATGGCGCGTCGTCTCGTTGACGAAGAAATCGACGCTGACCATGAAGTCGAGCCCGGCGAGGGCGGCATCCAGCCGCCGGCCGTTGGGCGTCGACGAGACGGGATTGCCGGCGACCGTCAGCAGGGCACGGATCTGGCCGGTGCCTTCGGTCTCGATCTCCTCCGCGAGGGCCGCCACCGGCAGGCTGCCGGCGAATTCGGGCAAGGCCCGCACCCGGCTCCTCCAGCGGGCGAAGCCACCGGCGGCGCGGGGCGCCATGCCGGCCTCGATCGCCGGGTGGGACAGCAGCGTGCCGCCCTCGCGGTCGAGATTGCCGGTCAGGAGGTTCAGGAGCTGGATCGCCCATTGGCACAGGGTGCCGAAGGCCTGGGTCGAGGTGCCCATGCGGCCATAGAGGGCGGCGCGAGGCGCTGCGGCGAGGTCGCGGGCAAGGCCGCGGATCGTTTCGGCCGGAAGGCCGCTGGCCGCTTCCGCGACTTCGGGCGTCAGGGGCGCGACCGCCTCCCGGACAAGGTCGAGGCCGGCGGTGAAATCGGCCAGCCGCCCGGCATCGGCCAGTTCTTCCGCGAAAAGGACATGGACCATGGCCAACAGCACGAAGGCATCGGTGCCCGGACGGATGAAGTGATGGCCGTCGGCGACCTTGGCGGTTTCCGTGCGCCGGGGATCGATCACGATCATGCGCCCGCCCCGGGCCTTCAGCGCGGCCAGCCGGCCCGGGAAATCCGGCACGGTCATCAGGCTGCCGTTGGAGGCCATGGGGTTGCCGCCGAAGACCAGCAGGAAGTCGGTGCGGTCGATGTCGGGAATGAACAGGTAATTCTGGTGGCCATACATCCAGTAAGCCATCAGTTGATGCGGCAACTGGTCGACCGAGGTCGCGGAATAGACCGATTTCGTCTTGATCAGGCGCAGCAGCGGCCCGCCCCCGGTCAGCAGGCCGACCGAATGGACATTGGGATTGCCGAGATAGGCGCCGATGGCGTCGCGGCCATGGGCCCTGGCGATCTCCGCCAGTCGCGATCCCACGGTCTCGAAAGCCTCGTCCCAGGAAATCTCGACGAAATCACCGCCCACCCGCTTCACCGGCCGGCGCAGGCGCTCCGGGTCCTCGTGCAGGTCCTTGAGGGCGACCCCCTTGGGGCAGATATGGCCATGGGACAGCACATCGGCCTTGTCGCCGCGAATGCTGGCGACCTTGCCATCCTCGACCGTGATCTCCAGCCCGCAGATCGCCTCGCACAGATGGCAGGCCCGGTAATGCGTCGCCATGAAAACCTCTCCCCGATCGTTCTTTTGGATCAAGGGTAGGCCGTTCGGAATTGAGGCGGAAGGGGCTTGTGGCCGAGGCTAATGCGCCTCGGCCCAGGAGTGTCCGGTGCCGGCTTCGACGACGAGGGGGACCGAGATGTCGAGGGCGGGCAGGGCGGCGCCCTGCATGATGCGGACGACGACGGCTTTCGTCGCCGCGATCTCGGCGTCCGGTACTTCGAACACGAGTTCGTCGTGGACCTGCAGCAGCATCTTGGCCGACAGGCCGGCCTCGCGCAGGGCGTCCGGCATGCGGATCATGGCGCGGCGCATGATGTCGGCGGCGGAGCCCTGGATGGGGGCGTTGATCGCGGCCCGTTCCATGAAGGCGCGGCGGGCCGCGCTCTTGTCGTTGATGCCGGGAACATGGCACTTGCGGCCGAAGATCGTGCCGACGAAGCCCTGCTTGTGGGCGAGTTCCTTCATCGCGTCCATATAGGCGCGGATGCCGGGGAAACGCTCGAAATAGCGCTTGATGTAGGCGCCGGCCTCGCCCTGCGGAATGCCGAGCTGGTTGGCGAGGCCGAAGGCCGAGATGCCGTAGATGATGCCGAAATTGATCGCCTTGGCGCGGCGCCGGATCATCGGGTCCATGCCCTCGACCGGCACGCCGAAGACTTCCGAGGCGGTCAGGGCGTGAATGTCGATGCCCTTGGCGAAAGCCTCCTTCAGGGCGCCGATGTCGGCGATATGGGCGAGCAGGCGCAGCTCGATCTGGCTGTAGTCGGCCGACATGAGCACGGTGCCCGGCGCGGCGACGAAGGCGCGGCGGATCTTGCGGCCTTCCTCGGTGCGGATCGGGATGTTCTGCAGGTTGGGATCGGTCGACGACAGGCGCCCCGTCGAGGTCGAGGCCATGGCGTAGGACGTATGGACCCGGCCGGTCTGCGGGTTGATCTGGGCCTGCAGCGCGTCGGTATAGGTCGACTTCAGCTTGGCCAGCTGGCGCCAGTCCAGAATCTTCTGCGGCAGGGCGTGGCCCTGGCCGGCGAGTTCTTCGAGCACATCGGCGCCGGTGCCCCAGGCGCCGGTCTTCATGCGCTTGCCGCCCGGCAGTTTCATGTCGTCGAACAGGATTTCGCCCAATTGCTTGGGGCTGCCGACATTGAAACTACGTCCGGCGAGCTGGTGGATTTCCCCTTCCATCTCGGCCATGCGGGCGGCGAAATCGGCCGACAAACGGGCCAGTTCGGTCCGGTCGACCAGGATGCCGGCCGCTTCCATGTCGACGAGCACGGGCGACAGCGGCCGCTCCAGCGTCTCGTAGACGGTCAGGACCCTCTCCCGGAACAGGCGGGGTTTCAGGGCCTGGTACAGGCGCAAGGTGATGTCGGCGTCTTCGGCGGCATAGCGCGTCGCCTCGGCGAGGCCGACCTCGTCGAAGCCGATGCGCTCCTTGCCGGTGCCCGTGACCTCGTCGTATTTCACCGTCTCGTGGCCGAGGTGCAGGCTGGCCAATTCGTCCATGCCATGGCCGTGGGCGCCGCCCTCGAGGGCATAGGAGATCAGCATCGTGTCGTCGAAGGGGGCGATGGCGATGCCGTGCTTGCGCAGCACCAGCATGTCGTACTTCAGGTTCTGCCCGACCTTCAGCACATCGTCCGCTTCGAGCAGTGGCTTCAGCAATTCGAGCGCCGCCTCGGCCGGGATCTGCGCCGCGATATCGCCATCGAGCGCGAGGCCGCCGCGCGGCCGGTGACGCAAGGGAACATAGGCTGCCTTGCCCGGCTCGACGCAAAGGGAGAAGCCGACGAGCTGCGCCTGCATGGCATCGAGCGAGGTGGTCTCGGTATCGAAGGCGACGATGCCGGCGACGCGCGCCCGCTCGATCCAGCGCTGCAGCGCCGGGATGTCGGTCACGGTCTCGTAAACGGTGGTGCCGGGTGCCACCGGCGCTTCGGCCGGCTTCGCCG